>CAZYQV010000073.1:0-15592 GCA_964649775.1 uncultured Rikenellaceae bacterium | reverse complement strand
GGTATCAAGTATACAAAAAAAAAGTCATTATGCCAATTTTTGTTTTTCGTTCCGCCGGGGTTGTCAGGCCTCTCTTTTCCCTCCTCCGGCAGTGCCGGAAACGATGCTCTAAGGATTTTTCAACAGCAGGTCTCCGGCCGTAAAAAGAAAGGGGTCGATCCGGTAGTATTTTATCAGCACCATCTCTTCCTGGGGCTCCACCCATGCCCTTGCCACATCGGGGTCTCTTCCTCCGGGAGCCGCCGAAGGCCCACGCGCCTGCAAGGGATACACCCGCATCCTGAAACGCCTTCCATGCCGGGCTTCTATGATCACCTCATAGAGAGGTGTCTGTCTGAGAAGGCTGTCTCTCTGTGCGGTGTCCAGCGAACGGTCCCACGCATCACATGACAGCACCTGGAAATAGGTGAGGAACTTCCTCACCCGGGCCGTATCCACCGGCCGGCCCTGCAGGGAAGGATCCTGCGGGATGAAGAAGATCCGGCCCGTGAGGGTATCTGTCCCTGTCCGGAACCCTTTTTTCATATCCTCTCCAAACTTTATCTCCACAGAGGTCACCTCACCGGGGAGGAAACGGAACAGGGTCAGATCACGCCAGTACCAGGGGTCGGTCACAAAGAGGGCAGCAGGGTTGACATCCTCACCGGGCACGCGGACGACATACCACTCCTTCTTCCCCCGCAGCCGCATCATGTTCCCGCCGGGGATCTTCTTACTGAGGCACACCTCAAACTGTTTCAGGGGCAGGAGGGCACCGTACACCCCCACCTCCGTCAGAATGCCCGCACTGTCCTCCAGGATACGCCGGGGCAGATCGCCGGAGAGGGGAGATTTCACCTCCATCGTGCCCAGCACCTTTTTCAGCACCTTCACGGCCCGCGGCCGCACCGCCCAGCGCCCGTTCACCTGCCAGGCACCGTCCTGCCTGCGCAGCTCCAGACGGGCAGTATCGCGCCGGAAGGTGATCCTCCTTATCTTTTCCGTATCCCGTATACGGAACTGCTCCGCCGGCTGTGCCGCCCGCTGACGGCACACCAGGAAGAGGGCCAGGAGGAGCAACACCCCGGCAAAGGAAAGCGTCAGCACGATCGTCCTTTTCATCACCTGTTTTTTCTCTTTGCCGCCGGCAGGCCATACCTGCGCCTGCGGAAAATGTTCAGGATCATCCCCGCCGTCAGGATCAACACCACCGGCACCAGCGTATTGAACAACTGCCAGTAGAGCCTTTCGTGTGCTATCTTCTCCCGGTCGAGCAAACGCAGCCTGAACTCCCGGCCCCGCAGCTCCATCAGGTCATTATCGTCCACCAGGTAGTTGACAGCGTTGACGATAAGATCTTTGTTGCCGTAGGTCTGCTGCGTGAGACGGTCCTGGCCCAGGGGCAGGGCCACCCACTGATCCCCGCGCCTGCGCACCTTGTTGCGGATCACATCCCCGTCGGAGATGACGATCATGCGTGTAGGCACGCTCTCCTCCCTGAACTCCGGATGGCTGCCGGGGATGATGGCCTGTATCATGCGGTTGCGGAAAGCCGATTCGAACGTCCCCTCCAGGAGGACACCCGTGATCAGATAAGGCCTGTTGAACTCCTTCTCCGCCGGCGGTCTTTTGATCTCTTCCAGACTGATCATCAGCGGAGCCCCGCGGGTACGGCTGTAACGGGAGGTACGCAGCAACACCGTCTTGGCGATGCGGCCGTTGCCCTCAACGGTGTCGAGAGGGTTCACGAACTCCCCCCGCACCAGGTTAAGGTTGCGGGAGAGGGGATGTCTCTGGGGTGCCATCAGCGGGAAATAGGGCCAGGGAGCAGGCACATAATGCGGCGCATTCCCCACCACCGCCGTGTTCACCGGCACCATGGCACAACGCATGTCCTGTATCAGCGTACCCTCCAGACGCACGCCGTATTTGAACAGCATATCCGTCAGGTTGAGATCCACCGGCACAGCAAAGGTAAAACTGGCATACATCAGGCTGTCGGCATCCACTGCCACCTTGTCCAGCAGCCAGAGGATCTTCCCCCCCTGCATGAGATACTGGTCGAGGACATACTTGTCGGCCTCGCTGAAGGGCCCGGAAGGCTTGGCGATCACCACCGCCGCATACCGGTCCAGGATGCCCGGCTTGCCGCCGATCACTCCCCTGTCGATCGTAAAATAGCGGGCCAGCTCTTTCTCCGCATCCTGCACCTCCGGCTCCGGCAACTCGCCATGACCCTCGGTGAAAGCGATGTGATATATGGTATCCGCACTCAGACTGCGTATGCTGTGAATAAGATTGTACTCAATGCCTTCGATCGAGTGGTTCAGGTTAACAGCCGCCGGCAGCGAAGGGTTGTTGTTGAGAAAATTGACAGCCATCTCCATGCCGTTGAAATTGACAAAGGCCCCGGGGAAGATGATCCTCGAAGATATGGCGCCTTCTTTGTCACGCTGTTGCACATCCGTCGGGCGCAACCCCTTATCGACAAGGCTCTTGTAGAACTTATTGCGTTCTTTTTCATTTTTCCCGTCCGCAGGGTTGATAAAAGCATACGTCAGGTGCCTCCCCGCATAAGCCCGGAACTCATCCAGCATGTCCTTGACGGCCGTGCGCATACGCTTGAACCCTACAGGCATATCACCCTCCAGATATACCTGCACATATACATCTTTGTCCAGGTCGCGCAGGATCTGTTTCGTCCTGGGCGAGAGCGTATAACGCTTCTCGGCCGTCAGATCGAGACGGAAAAACCAGTGGGAAGAGATCACCCCCGTCACCAGCAGGATGAAAATGACCAGGAAAAAACTCCCCAGGTTCTTCATGACCAGCCGGCGCCGGCTCTCACTGCCCGGTATCTGCTTTCTCTTCATCCTACCACCTCCTGCTTTGAAGGATAAAACGGGTCATCAACAGGAAGAGGGCGATCACTCCGAAAAAATAAAGGATATCCCGCGAGTCGATCACCCCCCGGCTCATCGAACGGTAGTGTTCGTTGATCCCTATCCTGATCACCAGGAAGTTGATCTGCTGAAACACGTCCATCGAACTGAGGAAGTCGAAGCCTATGTAGAGCACGAAGCTCAGCAGCACGGCGATGATAAAGGCCACAATTGGATTGTCAGTGAGTGAGGTGGAAAAGATGCCTATGGCCACATAGACCAGCGCCAGGAAAAAAAGGCCGGTGTAGGATCCCCAGATGCCTCCCAGGTCCAGGTTGCCCGGGGGATTGCCCAGCAACCATACCGACAGGACATATACCAGCGTAGGCACCAGGGAGACGAGCACCAGCAACAGCCCTGCCAGGTATTTACCCAGGACGATCTGCATATCGGTGAGAGGACGTGTAAAAAGCAGCTCGAGGGTGCCGCTGCGGCTCTCCTCGGCAAAAGAGCGCATCGTCACCGCCGGCACCAGGAAAAGGAAGATCCACGGCGCCATCATGAAAAAAGTGTCCAGCGAGGCATACCCGCTGTCCAGCACGTTGGTGTCTCCCGGGAAGATCCACAAAAAGAGGCTGTTGGCAAGCAGGAAAACGACTACCACCACATACCCCGTGACCGTACTGAAAAACTCAGAGATCTCTTTCAGGAGCAACGACCACATATCGCTTTGTTAAAGGATGAAATGCAAAGTTAACATTTTTGTTCGTCGTTCGTGGTTCGTGCGTTCCTAAACTCTGTCCAGCACCACGGTAAAATGCCGCAGGATGGGAGCCTCCTCCACAATACGGAGTCCCCGGGTGATCTTCTCTCTTCTCTCCCACACCTTTCCGAGGCCGTCGGCCACGGCCTGCATGTGATTGTCGCTGTATACTCTGCGGGGGATGGCCAGGCGTATCATCTCCAGCGCAGGATAACGGTTTTTGCGTGTCACCGGGTCGCGGTCGGCCATCAGGGCACCTATCTCTGCCGAGCGTACCCCTGCTTCGATAAACAGCTCTGTTGCGAGGGTCTGTGCCGGGAATGCTTCGCGGGGGATGCGGGTCAGAAAACCCAGTGCATCGACAAAGACGGCATGACCGCCGAAGGGCCGGATGACGGGGATACCGTAGGAGGCGATACGCTCGCCCAGGAAAGCCACCTGACGGATGCGGTAGGCCAAGTAGTCAGCCGTGGTCGCTTCTTTCAGCCCCTGTGCCAGAGCGTTCATGTCGCGGCCGGCCATGCCCCCGTAGGTGAGGAACCCCTCAAACATGATGTTGTAGGTGGATGCTTTCCTGAACAGTTCCCTGTCACGAAAGCCGATAAAACCGCCTATGTTGACCAGACCGTCTTTCTTGCTGCTCATGGTCATGCCGTCGGCATAGCTGAACATCTCCCGGACGATCTCGCGGATACTTTTGCCGGCATATCCCTCCTCGCGGGTGTGGATGAACCAGGCATTCTCGGCAAAGCGCGCACCGTCGATGAAGAGCAGAGAGCCGTAACGATGTGTCAGCTCAGAGACCTCCCTGAGGTTCTGCATGCTCACCGGCTGTCCTCCGGTAGTATTGCAGGTGAGGGTCATGATGACCAGCGGTATCTGCTCGCGGGGATGGCTCCGGAAGATCGCTTCCATCTTGTCCAGGTCGACATTGCCCTTGAAAGGGTGTTCGTCGGTAATATCAAAAGCCTCGTCCGTACTGCAGTCTACAGCCGTCGCCCGGCGGTACTCAATATGTCCTTTGGTGGTATCAAAATGACTGTTGCCGGGGACGATGTCCCCCTCTTTCACCAGGACGGTGAACAACACATTCTCCGCAGCCCTCCCCTGATGGGTGGGGAGAAAATATTCAAAACCGGTGATCTCCCGGATGGTCTCTTTCAGATGCTCATACGACGAGGCCCCGGCATAGCTCTCGTCACCCTCCATGAGTGCTGCCCACTGGTGATGGCTCATCGCCCCCGTGCCCGAATCGGTCAACAGGTCGATCATCACCTGGTCGCTCCCTAGATTGAACATGTTGTAGTGAGCCCGGCGTATCCACTCCTCACGCTCCTCACGTGTGCTCAGACGGATGGGTTCCGTCATCTTTGTCCTGAACGGCTCAAAATAATGTATTTCCATAGGTATATATGATTGTTGTTGTGGAATATTAACTTTTTCTGTAAAAAAAACGATAAATGTGCGGGGAAACATCAATACGGTGCAAAAAAAGAGACCGTATTATTTGAAATGAATAAAGCTGTCCCTATTTTTGACGTTCCGGTACCTGCACAAGGCGAGATATGACAAAATGTTCACGATCATACCCGGGAGGCAATAAACAGGTTAAGGTAACAGTTACAAATTTACTACTTTTTTCCCTGAAGAATAACCTGCAAGAGAGAAAAATGAACAATAATATTTTAAGGTACAGGCTGATCCTCTGGGTTTGCATGATCTTTCTCACCGCAGGGTTTTCTTCTGCCCAGGCACCTCCTGCCGTCGCCGGCAGCACGGGACAGGACACCCTTCTTCCTTCCTCCCTGCCGGAGGACACCCTCCGGCAGGCCCTGGAGACCCTGAAACGTTATTACCGGGACGACCGTTACTGGCGGTATGATCAGGAAAACCTGCGCCACTCGCTAGGCGATCTGATCCGCTATTTCGAATCGCCCCCCATCGACAGCACCATTGCCTATTTGAACAAATATCCGTTCCCCTCCCTGCTGGACACCTCTATCTACCGGATCAGAGAGGACAGTCTGATAAAAAAGATACATAAGCTGACCATCCTGGACACGATCCTCGTGGCAGGACAGGAATATGATTCGCTCCTTTTCGGTGCCGACACTTCGGCCCTTTTCTTTTCCGACACGCTTTTTTCGACCATCCCCGACACCCTGCTGCGCCGGATCCCGGAGAAAGTCCCTCTCTACCTCATCCGGCAGGACACCCTCCTGAGAATGGCAAAATACCCGCCTCCGCCCGTTTTGGAAGAATCCCCCCTCATCTACATCACCTATGGCGGGGATACCACGGTCATCCCTGTCACCGACATGGACTACCTTATTGCCAGCGACTCACTGAAGCAGGCGGTCAACAGGCTGTTGCTGAAGACACGGGAAGACTCCACGCGCCTCTGCTTCAGCAACCTCGGCAACAACTCCATCTGTGTGTGGCTGAAAAACAACACCCGGGATTTCCACCGTTTCTGGTTGAAAAACGAATACAACGATTCCATCGGCATCTGGATACAAAACATCGCCCGCAACGAGGTACGTCTCACGGTTGACAACAATGTCTTTTTCCACCGCATCGACAAGTATAAGAAGAAAGAGACCTTCCTGATCCCGGAAACCGAAGAAGCAGGCACCACCCTCCATGCCGTCAAACCCGTCGTCATCAAGGTACGACCCTGGAAATTCGGAGGTATCGGCTCGATCAACCTCACCGAAGGGATCATCTCCAACTGGGCAGAAGGAGGGGAGAACTCCATCTCCACCCTGGTGCTGCTCAACTCATTTGCCACCTACAAGAAGAACAAACACCAGTGGAACAACACCTTCCGTTTCAAGTATGGTCTTCTGAAGTCGGGGAACAGCAAAGGACTGCGCAAGAACGAGGACTCCTGGGAGATCGACTCGCGTTATGGTCTCAAGGCTTCCAAAAAATGGTATTACAGTGCGGCCTTCAACCTGAAGAGCCAGATAGCCAACGGCTACAAGTATCCCAACGACAGTGTGGTGATCTCCAAGTTCTTCGCGCCGGGATACCTGCACCTCTCGATAGGTATGGATTTCAGGCCCGACAAAAAGATCTCCGTGCTGGTATCGCCCCTCACCTGGAAAAGCTCGTTCGTCCTGGACACGGCCACCATCGACCAGACCCGTTTCGGTCTGAGGGCCGGTCAAAGGGCCAGGAACGATATCGGTGCTTACATCAAAACGTATGTCCGTTATGATTTTTCCAGGACGATGTACATGACCCACCGTATCAACCTTTTTTCCCAGTACAACCGCAACCCGCAAAACATCGATGTCGACTGGGAAATGGCTTTTATCATCAAGCTGGGGCCCTTCTTCAACATCAACCTCTATACCCACATGATCTACGACGACGATATCAAGCTGCCGGTATACGACAGCGAAGGCAAACCGGTGCTGGGCCCCGACGGCAAACAGAAAAGATCCCCCGGCCTGCAGTTCAAGCAGTACCTCAATATCGGTTTCAGATATAAGTTTTAGAAAGCATGTAGCCGGATGCCCGGGACGATCCCCTCAGACAAGGGGACCTTCAGCGGTTCAAAGTTCTTTCTGGAAGATCCGGAATTTTTTCACCAGCCGTCCTCCCACTTTCAGCACCTCCCCGATCATGGGCGTATTGGTCTCGAGGATCAGGTGGCTTTCGATGGTCTCCATGCCGTTCTTTGAAGCCGACTCCAGCATCTTTATTCCCATCAGCACGTCCAGTCCGTTGTTGCGGTATTCGGGTTTGATCCCTCCCAACAGCAGGACAAGGTGTCTGGACTTTTTCAGGGCCCTGAGGATATGGATGAACCCAAAAGGGAAAAGACGTCCTTTGGCCTTCTTGGCTCCCTCGCTGAAATCAGGAATACCCACGATAAAAGCGATCACCTCCCCTTTGTCCAGCACCACCTTGACAAAATGCGGATTCAGCGCAGGAAGGTATCTTTTTGCCAGCTCCATCATCTCTTTCTCCGTCATGGGCACGAAACCGTATATGGGAGTATAGATCTCATTCACGAGACGAAAACAGGGAACGATATAATCTTTCAGCTCTTTTTTGGTCTTGAACTCCAGCATCTCATACGTGACGGAACGGCTGGAGATCCTCTCATAGACGCGCTGATAAAGCTTCGGCAGCACCTCCGGCACATCGATATAATAATCATGAAGATCCACTTTCTTGACATACCCTTCTTTTTCGATGAGCTTCGGCATATAGGGATGGTTCCCCACCATGGCCACCACGGACGGGTACCGGAAACCCTCTATCTGAAACCCCTGCGGGTCCTTGTCCGAAAAGCCGAGCGGTCCCACAAGACGGACCATGCCCTTTTCGCGGGCCCACACCTCCACCGCCGTGATCAGGGCATGGGCCACCTCCTGGTCATCATAACACTCCATAAAAATAAAGCGGCCATCCTGCTCATGATGGATCTCATTATACCGGTGATTGATGATCCCCATGATCCTGCCAACCACCTCTCCCCCTTTGAAGGCGAGATAAAGGACCGTGTCGGAATAATGAAAGGATCTGTTTTTCTTCGGGTTGAAGAAAGCCCATTCATCCGCATACAGGGGAGGCATCCAGGTCTCGTGTCCCTCGTGGATCTTCTCGGGCAGATAGATGAACTTGCGCAGGTCCCTGCGCGTTTTTACAGGTTGTATGGTTACTTCCATGACAGAGGTTTTGAAACTTTTCAATGGTAAATGTAGAAAAATATTCTCATATCACAGGAGGCACCACCGGCGTCTCGGGGACACTCTCCTCACCGGTCACGGTCTCCACGCGGCGCAATAACAGCCACACTCTCTGTCCTCCCCATACAAACACCGGGACCATAAGAAAACCACCCAGGACATCCACAGCATAATGGGCTTTGATGTATACCGTGGCAAAGGTAAGTACCAGGGCCGGAAGCAACCAGAAGAAGAAAAGACGGCGGCTGTCACGATAGAAAAAGTACATTATCAGCCAGGTCATGCCGATATGGGAGCTGGGGAAAGCCCCCGTGGGACGGTCTCCCACGGCGAGGATACGGTTCATGAGGCCGGTGATATAATACCCCGGAGGCACCTCATTGGCCGGAGGAGGCAAAAAATACTGGGGACCTGACGAGGGGAAAAAGTCGAAGATCAAATAGAAAAGATAAAAAGCAAAAAAGAAAACGAACACCCGCTGCTGGAACAATCCCGGACGCTTCACGAAATAATAGACCGCAAAAAAGAGGATGACGGGATAAAAAGAAAAGTACCCGGCATGCATCAACTCGCTGAACCAGGGCCAGGGACAACAGGCACTGAAACTCACACTGGGCATGGCCCCGAAGAGCGCCAGCTCCAGACGGATGATCGCAGGATCAAGGGTGTCGAAAAAAAGATCATTCAGATAATCGGTCTCGGGGAAAAAATAGCCGAGGAACAGGAGCGGATAAAAAGCATGCAAAGCACGGGTCCAGCCCCCTTCATACTCCTGTTCCAGAAAAAGGACCACTCCGATGAATGCGATCATCATCGCCCGCATCATAAAATGAGAGGCCGGATGGTCGAGACGCCCGAGGCCCGCGATCAGCAGAAAAGCAGTGGAGATAATGTAAAAAAGGGTGATCTTGTCGGTTGCCGTCAGCCTTCCGTTTCTGTATTTTTTGTATCCGGCCATGCGCTTTTTTTCTCCGGGATCAATCCTCTGTCATTCCGAGTTTTTCTCTGTAGATCCTGTAATTATCAGCATCAAAGGTAACAAAAATAACCTTTTTGATCTCCGGATGTTCGTCCAGGAATTCTTTTACCGTGCTGATGGCGATCTCTGCGGCCTCCTCTTTCGGGAAACCGTATATTCCTGTGCTGATGTTGGGAAAAGCGATGGTTTTCACACCATGACGGAGGGCGATCTCCAGCGACCGGCGGTAGGCGCTGGCCAGCAACCCCGGCTCGCCGTGACGGCCGTCACGCCAGCGGGGACCCACGGCATGAATAACATACCGGGCAGGGAGAAGATACCCCCGTGTGATCTTAGCATCTCCTGTGGGACAACCGTTAAGTGTCCGGCACTCTTCCAGCAGACGGGGTCCCGCAGCACGGTGAATGGCCCCGTCGACCCCCCCGCCGCCCAGCAGGGAGGTGTTGGCGGCATTCACGATGGCATCCACCTCCAGCTTCGTGATATCTCCCTGTATCAGCTCAATACGTCCCATAAGGTTTTGAGTATCGGGTTATTAATTTCTGGCCGCTCTGTACGCCTCACCTCCTCTTCCTCAAACTTCGAGCTTCAAGCATCAAGCTTCGAGCTTCTACCTTATCTTCGCTCCCATCTCCCTCTCAAAGGCTTTCATCATCCTGCCCATCACGGCATCGATCTGCTTGTCGGTAAGGGTCTTCCCGGGATCCTGCAGGATAAAGCTCACTGCATACGATTTCTTGTTCTCCCCCAGTTTGGGATCCGTGAACACATCAAAAACATTTACCTCCTTCAGGAGTTTCTTTTCGGTACGGAAAGCCAGGGCCCTTATCTCCTCAAAAGGCACCTGCCGGTCCAGCAACAGGGCCAGGTCACGACGCACCGCAGGATAGCGGGGCAACGCCCTGTACGTCACCTTCAGTTTTTTACGCACCTTCAGCAACGGCTCCAGGCGCAGCTCGGCAAAGAAAACCCCCTGCTCCAGCTCAAAGCGCTCCAGTACCGCTGCACTGATCTCACCGAAACGGACGACCTCCTCACTGCCCAGCCGGTAGATCAGTCCTGCCGAAAAAACATCACTGCCACGGATCTCCTCCTTCTTCAGGTTCTTTTCGGGCAGTCCCATTTTTTCCAAAAGACGGTCCACATAAGAACGGATCACATAGTAATCGGGTTCGGCAGGCTTGCGCCGCCACGACTCAGGCTCCTGGGGACCCGAAAGGAACAGGGCATAACGGGCCTCCTCTCCATATTTCTCCAGTGGCAGGCCCTCCTTGGCTCCGGGATCTTTAAAATAGACATTGCCGTACTCATAGAGCCGCAGGCGGTTCTTTTTGTAATTGATGTTGCGTTGTATGGCCTCCAGTCCGCCAAAGAGGAGAGTCTGGCGCATGCCGTCCAGCTCGGAGCTGAGCGGGTTGAACAGCTTCACCGTTCTCTCAGCCGGATAATCTTTCAGCTGCTCATAATAGGCGGCAGCCGTCAGAGAGTTGGACATGATCTCGGCAAAGCCCAGGGCAGTGAGCGTCGCGGAAAAGTTGTTCACCACCTTCTCCTTGTCCGGTTTCACCGACCAGGTCACCGAAGAACGGAGTTCCTCCGGTACCGGGATATTGTCATACCCGTAGATCCGCAGGATCTCTTCGATGACGTCGGCCTCGCGCTGCACGTCCACTCGGTAGGCCGGCACCTGCAGGTCGAGGTGCCCCTCTTTTTCGGAAAGGATGCGTATGTCGAGGCTCTCCAGGATCCTTTTCACCCTCTCCCGGGGGATATCAAACCCGGCGAGGCGTGCCAGCTGACGGTATCTCAGCGTCACACGCGCCTCCGGCAAAGGGTTGGGATACACATCGATGATCCCGGAGCTGATCGTCCCGCCGGCGATCTCACGTATCAGCAGGGCTGCTCTTTTCAGGGCATACACCGTGATGTTGGGATCGGCTCCCCGCTCAAAACGGAAAGAAGCATCGGTGTTGAGCTGGTGACGACGGGCTGTCCTCCGTATCCAGGAGGGATGGAACCATGCACTCTCCAGGAAAACGTTCGTGGTCTCCCCGCGCACCCCGGAGTCGTATCCCCCGAACACCCCGGCAATACACATGCCTTCTTCCTCATTGCAGACCATCAGGTCTTCGGCGCTCAGCTTACGCTCTTCGCCGTCGAGGGTCCTGAAAGGGGTTCCTTCCGGTAGGGTACGGATGATCACCTTGTTGCCCCTGATCTTGTCTGCATCAAAAGCATGCATGGGGTGCCCCGTCTCATACAGGACATAGTTGGTCACATCCACCACATTATTGATGGGGGTCAGCCCCACAGCTCTGAGCCGCCGCTGCAGCCAGTCGGGCGAGGGCCCCACCCGGATATCTTTGAGCGTGATGCCGGTATACCGCCGGCAACCTTCCTGCTCTTTAATGATGATCTCCACGGGCAGATCATGATTGTCCACACTGAAAGCAGACACGTCGGGATACCGTACCTGCACCTGCGGGGCCTCCTGGTTGAGGAAAGCCGCCAGGTCACGCGCCACCCCCAGATGGGAAGCACCGTCGATGCGGTTGGGGGTAAGCCCTATCTCAAAGACCGTATCTTTCTCTATATGAAAATAGTCGGCTGCCGGCATACCCACCGGGGCGTCATCATCAAGTACCATGATGCCCTCGTGCGAATCGCCCAGCCCCAGCTCATCCTCGGCACAGATCATCCCTTCCGACACCTCTCCCCGTATCTTCGTTTTCTTCAGGGTCAGCTTCTTATCCCCCATATACAGGGTAGTACCAACCAGGGCCACAGGCACCTTCTGTCCCTCAGCCACGTTGGGAGCACCGCAAACGACAGGCAACACCATGCCGTTGCCCACATCCACCTTCGTCACCGACAGACGGTCGGCATTGGGATGCCTGCGACATTCCACAACCTTGCCGACCACCACACCTTTCAGGCCTCCCGGGACATCTTCTATCTCCTCCATGCCCTCCACCTCCAGGCCCGTATTGGTAAGGATGCGGGATACCTCCGCAGCATCCAGATCCACCGGGAGATACTCCCTGAGCCAGTTAAATGATATCTTCATTGTTCTCCGTTCAAATTACGGGTTTTCCACCCGGTTCCAAAACTTTTACCGGGGAACAAAAGTAAACATTTTTGCCTAACCGGGGACAGGGGAAATCAACGATTTATGAACGGCTTGCCCCGGAACAGGCCGTAAAGGGATCATTTCAGATTGTACACCTTGACGGCTTCCTCTATTTCCTGGCTGAAATCATCATCATAGGAAAAACCATACAGGAACCATTGGTCCTGCGGCTTATAGAACTTAAAAATAAAACGCACCGGCTGACGCTCAAAACGGGCCAGATAGCTGTACACAGAGAAACTACCCGCTAACTCTTTCTTCACCACAAAATCATACCCGTAATATTTCCCCACCAATGACTGCAGACCCGTGAACTGGCTTCTCATTTTGTCAAGTTCATCCCGGATCCTGTCGGACCACGGCATGTGCCGGTAAAGATTGTCCAGGGCTTGCGCCGGATCACCCTTCCGGTAATCCTGAAAGAACTTTTCGATCACCTTTTCAGGAGCCTCCTGAGCATACAGCGCAGGAACGGTCAGAACCATTGCGGCAAGAAAAACGATTTTTTTCATGACTTTGTTTTTTTCGGTGAGAATATCTGGAAAATTCATTTTCATGAAGATCCGTCCATTGATCCTTCTAAACTACAAATTTTTTCCGTAATCTCTTCAACCAATCAACTCCTCAACTACTAAACTTGTCAACTCCTCAACTTATCAACTCTTCAACTTAATATTCCTATCTTTGCACAGGAAAAGGATCATGACACAAAAACCGCTCATACTGGTCACCAACGATGACGGTGCCGGCGCCAGGGGGCTGCAGGCGCTGCTGGAGGTGGTGCGTCCTCTGGGGACGGTCTATGCCGTGGTCCCTGCCGAGCCTCATTCCGGCATGTCGCATGCCATCACCGTCACCCGGCCGGTACATGTTGATTACCGTGAGGATCTCTCCGGGGGGGATTATCACTGTTTTACGGTGAGCGGCACGCCTGTCGACTGTGTCAAGCTGGCCATCAACCGTCTGCTGCCGCGGCGTCCCGACCTGGTGGTGTCGGGCATCAACCACGGCTCCAACGCCTCGGTCAACCTGATCTATTCGGGCACCATGGGAGCATCTCTAGAAGGGGCTGTCAACGGTATCCGTTCCATAGGCCTCTCCCTGGCCAGCTACGATGCCGATGCCGATTTCTCTGCCGCCATCCGTATCAGCAAGACGGTCATACGTCAGGTGCTGGCCAACGGTTACCGCCCGGGGTTGTGTCTTAACGTCAACATCCCCGTGCCGGACGACAACACCATCAAAGGCATCCGCGTATGCCGGCAGACCAAAGGCTACTGGTCGGAAGAGTTTGAGGAGACCACCGGCGAGAACGGGAAAAAGGGATATCTCCTGAGAGGCTTCTACCACAACCTTGAACCGGGAGCCAGAGATACCGACCAATGGGCCCTCGGGCAGGGATACGCCGCCGTCGTGCCCGTCGATGCCGATCACACCCGCTATGATGATATGGAACACCTCAGAGACCTCAATATTGATCTTTCACAGGAAAAATCAAACGATCCGTCATGAACCAACAAAACACAAGAAAAAAAGGGGATGAGCCGCTCACCGGATGGATCACAGGACTGATCCTTCCTCCCCTCACTTTCTTCCTCATCTGGTACCTGTGGGCCCACCAGCACACCTTCGTGGAGTTCATCACCACGGCGATCAAAGCCAATGTCCTGACCAAGTTCCTGAGCCTGGCCGTCCTGCCCAATCTGTTGCTCTTCTTCATCTATCTGTGGAGCAAACGCGATTTTGCCGCCAAAGGAGTGCTGTACGCCACCTTCGTCACGGCCCTCGTGATCGTGGCACTTAAATTCATCCTCTAACCCCTCCCGCGATGAAATATTTCCTTATCGCCGGCGAAGCCTCGGGCGACCTCCACGGCGCCAACCTGATGAAGGCACTGAAAGAAAAGGACCCGCAGGCAACGTTCCGTTATCTTGGCGGCGACAGGATGGAGGAGGCAGCCCCCGGACGTGTCATCCATTACCGCGAGATGGCATACATGGGCTATTGGGAGGTGTTGATGCACCTGCGGACAATCTCACGCAACATGAGAACATGCAAGGAATCCCTCCTCGACTTCAGCCCCGACGTGGTGATCCTGATCGATTATCCCGGTTTCAACCTGCGCATGGCAGAGTTTGCCCATACGAAAGGATTCCGCGTCTTTTACTATATCTCCCCCAAACTGTGGGCATGGAAACAGTACCGGGTAAAACAAATAAAAGCTTTTGTCGACCGCATGTTCATCATCCTGCCCTTTGAAAAGGATTTTTACCGGCGTTTCGGCATCGAAACGGAATACCTGGGCAACCCCGTCATCGACGAGGTAGCCCTCCGGAAGAAAAACCTTTTGCACAGACATGATTTCCTGGCCATGCTCGACCTCCCCGACAAGCCCGTGGTGGCCCTTCTTCCCGGCAGCCGCAAACAGGAACTGCAGCACAACCTGCCCGTAATGCTGGAGATGGCAAGAGAATATACGGATCATCACTTCGTCATCGCCGGAGCCCCGGCATTCACAGAAAAGGAGTATGCTCCTTACCTGGAAGGCACGGATATAAAGGTCGTATTCAACAGCACTTATCACCTGTTGCATGCCGCCCGGGCAGCGCTCGTCACCTCGGGGACGGCCACCCTCGAAACGGCCCTGATGGAAGTGCCGCAGGTGGTGATGTACCGGATGAACAACCTGACCTACCATGTGGGGAAACACTTCGTGAACGTGGAATATATCTCGCTGGTCAACCTCATCCTCGGCAGGGAAGCCGTAAAAGAACTGATCCAGTACGAAGTGAATCCGCAACGGGTGAAAGAAGAACTGGAAAAGATCCTTCGCGACACGCCGGAACGCCGGAAGATGATGGACGACTATCGCGAGCTGCAGGAGATCATGGGCGCGCCGGGGGTCTCCCAACGCATCGCCCAAAGCATGTTTGAGATTTTGAAGGGTTAATCACAGGCAAAGAAGCTTTTCTTCTTATACCAGCCTTCAAGCTTCGAGCATCAAGCTTCGCACTTCCTCACTCCTCCCACCATATTCCCCTCCATTTCTTCGGGACCACCTGTTCCTGGGGATTCCCCGGCGTACTGCGTCCCTGCAGGATATACTGTTTCAGCTGCTCTTCCATCTCCTTCACCAGGCCGGGATGCTGATCC
>CAZYQV010000072.1:0-8159 GCA_964649775.1 uncultured Rikenellaceae bacterium | reverse complement strand
ACTCCATGGCAGGGAAGGTAGCCGGTCTCGACCTCACCAAGTCCAACGCAGGTGTGGGTTCGGCTTCCAGGATCGTCCTCCGTGGTAACAGGTCGATCTACGGCAACAACCAGCCGCTGATCATCGTTGATGGTGTTCCTGTCAACAACAGCCCCAACTCTTCCCCTACGACGGAAAACGGTGGTGTGCAGACCGGCGACGGCATCAGCAACCTCAACCCGGATGATATCGCGTCCATTACAGTCCTGAAAGGTGCCAACGCTGCCGCCCTCTACGGTTCGCGAGCCAACAACGGGGCTATCATCATCACCACCAAGAAAGGGAAAGCTCAGAAAGGCATCGGCGTGGACTTCTCCTCCAACTTCACCTTCGAGAAGCCCATCCTGCTTTACGACTTCCAGCAGGAGTACGGCCAGGGCAGTGGCGGAGGATATGACAAGAAAAGTGAATTCGAGTGGGGGCCCAAACTGGATGGCCGCATGGTGGAACACTGGTCACCCAACCCCAACTGGGACGGCCCGGCCACCTATCCTTTCGTCGCTCACCCCGACAACCTGAAGGATTTCTTCGTCACCGGGACCAACTGGGCCAACACTCTGGGGATCAACACGGGGAACGAAAAATCACAGCTTTACTTCTCCTACACCAATACGGTGGCCCACGGCATCGTCCCCAACAACCGGCTGAACCGCAACAACGTCAACCTGCGTTTCACCTCCAAGCTGACCAAGAGATTCAGCGCTGATGCCAAGATCACCTATTTCAACCAGAACCTTTATAATATAGTCCATACGGGTGACGACTTCGCCAACCCGATGCGCGCCCTTTACCGGCAGCCCACCAATATCTCCCTCGAGGCTGCTCAGGACTTCGAGTATTTCGATGACGCAGGGAACCGTCTCCAGCATTACTGGAACCCTCATTCCAACGGTGGTGAGAACGTTTACTGGATCATCAACCGTACCGGCCGCAAAGACGTGCGCGACCGCGTCCTCGGCATGGCCAGCCTGAAATATGAATTCATGCCGGGACTCAGTCTGATGGTACGTACCTCCTTCGACAAGATCTACGACAAGTACAGATACTGGTACTACAACGACACTTACACCATCGCCGACCACGGTGATTACGGGCTCTGGAGGAATGACAGGCTTCAGATGAACAACGACTTCCTGTTGAATTACAACCATGTCTTCGGAGACAATGCCTTCTCCCTGGATGTGTCGTTCGGCGGGAACATGCTTTACCTGACCAGCGACGGTTCCTACTATACCGTCAACAGGTATCTGCTGAAGCCCAACCTGTTCACCATCACCAACGCCAGCAACCTCACCAAGAACGAGTGGGGTTCCACGAAGAAGGTCAACTCCCTCTACGGTATGGCTACCCTGGGATTCAAGAACTTCCTCTTCCTGGATATCACGGGCAGGAACGACTGGTCCTCTACCCTTCCTCCCGAGAACTGGTCATACTTCTACCCCTCTTTCGGTCTGACATGGGTCATTTCCGATATGGTGGACATGCCTTCTTTCCTGCCCTTTGCCAAGGTGAGAGCCTCCTATGCTGAGGTGGGTAACGACACCAATCCTTACATGCTCGACCTCACTTACAGTTTCGGTGCCGGTGGCAACCTGGGTTATGCCCATAAGGGTTCGACCCTTCCGGCCGAAGACCTCATGCCTGAAAAGACCAAGTCTATTGAGTTTGGTGGCGATGTCGCCTTCTGGGCCAACCGCCTGAGCTTCGACTTCACCTGGTACAAGACCAACACCTTTAACCAGTTGATCCGTGTGCCGCTGCCTTATCCCTCCGGATTCGCAGCCAAGTTCATCAACGCCGGGAACATCCAGAACAAAGGGATTGAGATGACCCTGCGCGGCAAGCCCGTCGACGGACAGTTCAAGTGGGAGATTGCTTTCAACTATGCAATGAACAACAGCCTGGTGGTGGAACTTACCGAAGACCTGGATGAATACACCATCCGCGGTAGAAGCTGGATGACCACCTTCAAAGTAAAAGAAGGCAGTGAATACGGGGATGTCTATACCAAAGGCTTCCTGAGGGATGACGAAGGGAATGTCCTGATCAACGAGACCACCGGTCTCCCGATGGTCTCCAACGGTCAGACAGTGCCGATGGGCAACTACAACCCCGACTGGATAGGAGGTATTACCAACAATTTCAGCTTCAAGGGCTTCGACCTGAGCATCCTGTTCGATATCCGCATGGGCGGGAACATTTTCTCCTTCACCGACGCCAACTTGTGCAGCGACGGGTTCTCCAGCCGCACCCTCGAAGGCCGTGACGGTTTTGTGGTGGAGGGTGTCATCCCGACATACGATTCGGACGGCAATATCGTCAGCACCCGTCCCAACGACATCCCTGTAACCTCTGAAGCTTACTGGCAGGCCTTCGGCGGGAGGAACACTCCTACCGGAGAACTCTTCAAGTATGACGCTTCCTTCGTAAGGTTCAGAGAGATGGTACTGGGATATACCTTTAATATGAAAAGCACCTCCCTCATCCGGAAAATGCGTGTGGCTTTCGTCGGCAGGAACCTTGGCTTCCTTTACAATGCAGCCGGGATCCTCGACCCGAACCTGTCGGTCGGTACATCCAACGTACAGGGTATGGAAGGATTCGGACTTCCTTCAACAAGGACTTTCGGTTTTGATTTGAAACTCTCCTTTTAGGAAATTGATAAAGACTTAAACTTAAACAATATGAAAAAGCAATTAATATTTATTACATTTCTTTCCAGCCTGTTGATCGGATTCCTTCTTACAGGTTGTACAAAAGACTTTGAGAAGATCAATACCAACAAAAGGGTATTGGCCGAGCTTGATGTGGCTACCATCGGGAATGTTTATGCATATTGCCAGTATCACGGTTTGATGAACGGGTGGGCTTTCCAGACCTCGCAGAACCTGTTTGCCGACCTCTATTCCCAGTACTATTCAAACATCCAGACCAAATTCCCCTCCGACCGTTACATACAGGTGGGTGGCTGGCTGGATGGTGCCTGGAGAAGTTTTTACAGGGATGCTGCCGCCAACCTGGTAGTGATCCTGGAGAAAACGGATCCTACCACCGAAGAGGGACAGGGCTTGGAGACCCAGCATGCCCTCCTCCAGATATGGAAAGTGTTCATGTTCCAGCGTATCACCGACTACTGGGGCCCGATCCCTTACAGTGCCGTAGGCAACGGGGAATCCAAGGTCCCCTATGATCCGCAGGACAAGATCTACGCCAGTTTTGTCGAAACCCTGAACGAAGCTCTCAGTGTGCTCAACCAGCACAAAGGGGAAAACGCTTTCGGCGCCAACGACCAGATCTATGGCGGGGACATCGACAGCTGGATCCGTTTCGGCAATACCCTGCGTCTGCGTGTGGCCATGCGCATGTCCAAGATACAGCCTGATCTTGCAAAGACCGAAGCAGAGAAAGCTGTTGCCGGCGGTGTGATCGAGACCAACGACCAGAACGCTATCTTCCACACTACGGCCAACTCCTGGAACGCCCTCAACGTGATGCTCCCCTGGAACGAGTTCCGCATGAGCGCCGCCATGGAGAGCGTGCTGAAAGGATATAACGACCCGCGTATGCCACAGTACTTCAGCCCCACGGTGGAGAGTGTCAACAACGGCTCTCCCGAGTGGAGAGGCCTGCGCAACGGCTACGACATCCCCGGCCTGTCCGACCCCGACCTTCACTGGGACAAACTCTCCAGGATGGGTCCGCGCTGGATAGATCCTGCTGCCAAAGCCTCCAACCCCATCGAGGTGATCCTCGCCTCCGAAGCTTACTTCCTGAGAGCAGAAGGAGCCCTCAAAAACTGGAACATGGGCGGCACGGCTGAAGAGCTCTACAACAAAGGGATCACGGCATCACTCGAGTTCTGGGGCGCCGACGCTACTCAGATCGCCACTTATCTGGCAGGTACAAGCACACCTGTACCTACCCACGATGCTGATGTAGGAATGACAGACATCCCGGTCAAATTCTCCAGCGATCCCGCCGAACAGTATGAGCAGATCATGACCCAGAAATGGCTGGCTCTCTATCCCGACGGATGGGAAGCATGGGCTGAAGCCAGAAGGACCGACTTCCCCACCCTCTACCCAAGGCTGGTATCCGACAACCCGGATGTTCCCGCCGACCAGATGATCCGCAGGATCAACTTCGTCGACGTGGAATACAACACCAATGCCGAGGCCGTGGAAGAGGCCAAGCAATACCTCAACGGTCCGGATAACGCCGCTACCAGACTGTGGTGGGATCCCAAGATCAAATAGAAAAACCAACCTCCAAAAAAAAGACAGATCGTAAGTGATCTGTCTTTTTTTTTATCATTTTATCATAATACTTTTTAGCTTTGTCCCGGAATGATCCCCGAAGGATCCTGTTTGTTTTTTTACCATGAAAAAATCTCTCACGGCCATTATCGTTCTCCTTGTGCTCGCGACATTTTTTTCATGTGAACGGGACAAACAGTTCACCCTCCTGTCCCCCCGAAGGAGCGGCGTCACTTTCCGCAACATCATCAAGGAGTCGGAACATTTTAATGTACTTGACTACAGCTACCTCTATAACGGTGCCGGGGTGGCTGTCGGGGACATCAACAACGACGGGCTGCCGGATATCTTCTTCGCGGGCAACCTGGCCAACAGCAGGCTTTACCTGAACAAAGGGAACCTGAAGTTTGAAGATATCTCAAAAACAGCAGGCGTCTCCCTTTCAGAGACCTGGAACAACGGGGCTGTCATGGTCGACATCAACGGTGACGGCTGGCTCGACATCTATGTATGCAGCTCTACCGACGGGCGTGCGCGATACCGCCGGAACATTCTCCTGATCAACAACCACGATCTCACCTTCACCGACAGGGCCAAAGAATATGGGATCGACGACGATGCTTACTCCACACACAGCACTTTCTTCGACTTCGACAAAGATGGTGACCTGGACCTCTTCGTGCTCAACCACTCGGTCGACCGTTTTGCCATGTTCACAAAGAACTCGATCAACTATAAAAAACAAAAAAGCAGGAAGTACGGCCAGAAATTCTTCATCAACGAAGGGGATCATTTTGTGGAAGCCACTGAGAAGGTGGGGATCAGGAACAACGTGCTGAACTTCGGCCTGGGTGTTGCCGTGGCTGATTTCAACGGTGACAGCTGGCCGGACCTGTACGTCTCCAACGATTTCTACGAACAGGACTACCTTTACATAAACCAGAAAAACGGAACTTTCAGGGAGGAGCTGGAGAAATACTGCAGTTATGTATCCCTCTCTTCCATGGGCGACGATGCGGCCGACATCAACAACGACGGGTGGATAGACATGTTTACCCTCGATATGCTGCCCGCCAGCAACTATGAACAGAAACTGGTCGCCGGCCCCGACAACTACCATAAGGTCACCATCCTGGACAAGATCGGTTTCTACCACCAGACCACACGCAACATGCTGCAGATAAACAACTACGGTGAGTTCTTCACCGAGGTGGGACAATATGCCGGTATCTACGGCACCAACTGGAGCTGGTCCCCCCTGATCTGCGATTTCGACAACGACGGCAACAAGGACCTGTTCATCAGCAACGGCTACGGCAAGAACAACACCCACATGGACATCATCACCCTGGCCGTGACGGAGACCATGAAACAACGCCGGGGGGAGAAATCCATCAACAGGATGGAGTTCCTGAAGAAGATCCCTTCCACGATCCTGAACAACTACATGTTCCATAACAACGGAAACCTTACTTTCACTGATGTCGCCCGGCAATGGGGCATCCACAAAAAGACCCTCTCCAACGGCGCTGCCTATGCCGATCTGGACAACGACGGGGACATGGATCTCATCATCAGCAATATCAACGACTATGCTTTTATCTACCGCAACAATACAGAGCATACCACCGGCAACCATTATCTGAAGATACGGCTGAAAGGTACCGGGAAAAATACGGGGGGCATCGGCGCCAGGATCGACGTGAGCTGCGGCAGGCACACCTACACCCAGGAGTTCTACCCCTCACGTGGCTACATGTCTTCGGTCGATCATGCCCTGATCTTCGGAATCGGCAAAGCAACCGTCGTGGACAGTCTGACCATCATCTGGCCCGATCTGCGGCGGGAAACACTGCGTAACATCCGGGCCGACCAGACCATCACCCTCTATAACAAGAATGCCAGGCATGTCCGGCCGGCTCCTCCGGAAAAGATCCATCCTCTTTTCCGGGAAGAGAGGCCGGCGAAGATCCTTCCTTACAAACATACGGAGAACGAATACAATGACTTCGTCAAACAGCCGTTGCTGCCCTATCTGCTCTCCACACAGGGGCCACCCATGACGACCGCTGATGTGAACCACGACGGTCTGACGGATGTCTTCATCGGCGGCGCCAAAGGATACGCCGGAGCCCTCTTCATCCAGAAGGAGGATGGCACCTTCTCCCGCCGGGAGCTGCCCTGCTTCGAAAAAGACAGGGAACGGGAAGATGTAGGAGCATTGTTCGTAGATGTGGACAATGACTCCGACGCCGACCTGTACGTGGTGAGTGGAGGGAATGAGTTCAGTCTGGCCTCCGACCAGCTGCAGGACCGTCTCTACCTGAACAACGGGGAGGGCTTCTTCTCGGAAGGACGGGGCCGTCTCCCCGAAATGCTCACCTCCGGCTCCTGTGTCAGGGCCGCCGACATGGACAACGACGGTGACATGGACCTTTTCGTGGGAGGAAGGCTCACCCCCGGCCTCTTCCCCATAGCACCGAGAAGCTATCTCCTGGAGAACGACGGAAGAGGCTGGTTCAGCGATGTGACGGAACAGAAAAACAAAGCCCTGCTCAACCCGGGGATGATCACCGACGCCCTGTGGTCGGATTTCAACGGTGACGGATACCGTGATCTTATCCTCGCAGGCACCTGGATGCCGGTAAGGCTGTTCTCCAATAACGGAACAGCACTGCAGGAGATCACGCAGGAATGGATGAAAAAGTCCAAAGGATGGTGGTACAGCATCTGTGCCGGAGATTTTGACGAAGACGGAGACACCGACTACATCCTGGGCAATGTGGGAGAGAACTTCCAGATCAAACCCACCCCGGAAGAGCCGGCCACCATCTATGCAAAAGACTTCGACGACAACGGTACCCTCGATGCCGTCATGTGTTATTATATCGACGGGAAAAACTATCCGATCTATTCGAAATATGACCTGGGCAGACAGATACCGGAGATCAATGAAAAATATACTACCTATAAATCATTCGCCACTGAGACCGTCGAAGATATCTTCTCCCGGAAGGAGCTCGGCAGCGCCATGAAACTGGAAGTGAACAACTTCAGCACCGTCATGTTGAGGAACACGGGGAAAGGGCATTTTGAGCTTATAAAAATGCCTTTCCCCGCCCAGCTCTCACCGATATACGCCATACATACCGAAGACTTCAACGGCGACGGCCACCAGGATCTTCTGATGGGAGGGAATTTTTACGGCATGAGGATCAAGTTCGGTCATCTCGATGCCAACAAAGGATTGATCCTCCTGGGTGACGGAAAAGGAGGGTTCAGGGAGCTTCCAAACAGGAAAAGCGGTATCTTTGTGCGGGGAGAAGTAAAGAATATTGCCCAAATGAAACAGGCTCCGGGCAATGAGATCCTGCTTTTCGCCATCAACAACGACAGCATACGGATATTCCGGAGAAACGACACACTGAATACAAACAAAATAAATCACTGATCAGATATGAAGAAAAGCATTGTTTTTACACTGTTCCTCATGCTCTTCCTGGCATCATGCTCCCGGACAGAGGTGGCGGAGGACAAATCTTACACGATCAGAAAATACGAAAAAATGGGCATGCCGGATTGTGACCGCATCTGGAACAACAATGATTTCTTTAATGCGGTCGAGACCCTTGATGAGGTCAAGTCTGTCGACTTCCTTGCCCTGCCCCGTTATGACAGCAAGAGGTCGGGAAAGCTTTTCCGGCATCTTATCAGCATGGACAATCTCTCTTTCCTTGAGAACGACTCCATTTCTCTGCGGGACAAAGCTTACCGCGTCCAGGCTTTTCTGGGCATACAGAGCGATCTGGTACGTATCTACACCAATCTTTATGGCAAAGAACAGTACTACGACAAAGAGCTGAC
>CAZYQV010000071.1:0-5845 GCA_964649775.1 uncultured Rikenellaceae bacterium | reverse complement strand
AAGCCGCTCAAGGAGTTCCTGGAGATCATGATCTCGCACATCGAGACGTTCGATTTCCGTGAGGGCCGGCCGGCGGAGTGATCACAGGAGCTGGTGCACCTCGTCCATGGCGAAGGCATGACTTTCCTTTCCCTTTTCTTTCAGCAGGAGACGTCCCTGGCGGTCGACGCCGGTGATGACAGCCTGCATCGTCCCGCGGGCCGTGCGGAAGAGGCTCTCCTCCCCGCGCCGGTAGAGGCGTTCCTCGTACTCGCTGCGCAGGGCCTCCTCCTCGCCGTTGTCGGCCCGCTGCAGGTGGTGCAGCAGACGGCCGGTGAGGGTCTCCAGCAGGGGTGCAGGGTCGTATCGCCTGCCGGTGACCATGCGCAGCGAGACGGCCGCGGGCAGGGCGGCAGGGAAGGAGGTCCCGTTGATGTTGACGCCGATGCCGATGATGGTGGCGTCGAGACGGTCACCCCTGATGATGTTCTCGATCAGTATGCCGGCGATCTTCTTCCCTCCGGCGAGTATGTCGTTGGGCCATTTGACGGCCGTGCCGGAGGTGAAGGCCCCGACGAGCTGTGCTGTGGCCAGGGCTGCAGCCATCGACAGGACGAACTGGCCGGCGGCGGGGAGGGCGGCCGGGTACCACAGCAGCGAGAGGAGCAGGTCGTCGCCGGGGGAGGAGAGCCAGCGGTTGCCGCCACGTCCCCGGCCGGCATGCTGGTGACGTGCCGTCACAAGCAGAGGCGTATGCGTACGGCGCTCCTCCGCCAGCGCCCGCACCGCGTCGTTGGTGGAGGCGACCTCATCCAGACGGACGACCTCGATACCCGATATGTGTTCTCTGCCGGACATAAAAGATATTGCTTTCTCCGGTGGTCAAGAAAATAAAAAATGTCGAATTTTCATGTGTCCGGGCTTTTTTATTTTCACTACCTTTGCAATTGATTATGGGAAAATTAAGAGAGATCAGCTCAGAAGAGATCAGAGACAAAGCGATCGAAGGGATACAAAAGAAAAAAGGTCATGATATCGTTGTTCTGGACCTGGACAAGATCGGGGTAGCCGTATGCCGGTATTTCGTGATCTGTCACGGGGAGTCGAACACGCAGGTGACCGCCATCGCAGAGGCGGTGGAGGAGGTGGTGAAGAAGGAGTTGCAGGAGCATGTGTGGCACCGGGAGGGTTACAGGAACGCCCAGTGGATCCTGCTGGATTACGGGGATGTGGTGGTGCATGTCTTCGACAGGCCCTACCGGGAGTTCTACGACCTGGAAGGGTTGTGGGCCGATGCGGAACGACAGGATGTCAGTGACGAATAATTGCGGGAAGAGAACAGCTATGACGGATAAAAAACAAAAGAATATGCCGGGGAGCAAGCCCGGTGGCCAGAACCTCGGGCAGAAGATTGGTCAGAAGATTGGTCAGAAGCTCGGGCAGAAAACCGGGCAGAAGTCTGGTCAGAACCCCGGCCAGAAACCGGGTCAGAAGCCGCCCGGCCAGAGGCCGGGACAGAAACCGGGACAGAAGCCCGGGCAGATGCCCGAGAAGAAACCCCGGTTCAAAGTTTACTGGATCTACCTCTTCATCTTCGCAGGTATCCTGATGGTGAACTGGCTCTATACGGGGCCTCAGGTGATGGAGATCTCGTGGCAGAAGGTGGAGAATGAGATGATCCCCAACCGCGACATTGAGAAGATCGTCGTGGTCAACCGTGATCTGGCCGAGGTGTACCTGAAAGAGGAGGCGATCAAGTCGGGACGTTACAAAGACCTTCGGGTGCCGGGACGTGCCTCTATGGGCAAGCCTGTGCCCCAGTATCAGTTCCATATAGGTTCGGTGGAGACGTTTGAGAACAAGCTGCTTAAGGCGGAACAGAAATACGGTTACAAAGACGAGGAGCTGATCGAGGTGAACTACCGGACCAAGGCCGACATCTGGGGAGGCCTGCTGGCGTGGGTGCTGCCTTTCCTGGTGCTCATCGGCATCTGGATCTTCATCTTCCGGCGCATGGGTGCCGGCCCCGGCGGTGGCGGCGGCAATATCTTCAGCGTGGGCAAGTCGAAAGCCAAGATGTTTGACAAAGACTCGCACGTGAAGGTCGACTTCAAGGATGTGGCGGGACTGGAGGAGGCCAAGGTGGAGGTGAAGGAGATCGTTGATTTCCTGAAGAACCCGAAAAAATATACGAGTCTGGGGGGCAAGATCCCCAAAGGGGCGCTGCTGGTAGGTCCTCCCGGCACGGGCAAGACGCTGCTGGCCAAGGCTGTCGCCGGCGAGGCCAATGTGCCCTTCTTTTCTATTTCCGGGTCCGATTTTGTGGAGATGTTCGTGGGTGTGGGGGCTTCGCGTGTGCGTGATCTCTTCAAGCAGGCCAAGGAGAAAGCCCCCTGCATCGTTTTCATCGACGAGATAGATGCCGTGGGGCGGGCCCGCGGCCGCAACCCCAACTTCGGCGCCAACGACGAGCGGGAGAACACGCTCAACCAGCTGCTCACCGAGATGGACGGCTTCGGCAGCAACGCCGGCGTGATCATCCTGGCCGCCACCAACAGGGCCGACATCCTCGACAAAGCCCTGCTGCGTGCCGGCCGTTTCGACCGGCAGATACATGTCGAGCTGCCCGACCTCAACGAGCGCAAGGAGATCTTCAAGGTGCACATGAAACCCCTCAAGCTGGGCCGGGACATCGACCTTGACCTGCTGGCACGGCAGACGCCCGGTTTCTCCGGCGCCGACATTGCGAATATATGCAACGAATCGGCCCTCATCGCTGCCCGCAGGGGCAAGAGGAGTGTGGGGATGCAGGACTTCATGGACGCCATCGACCGCATCATCGGCGGCCTGGAGCGCAAGAACCGCATCATCACCATGGAGGAGAAGAAGACCATCGCCTACCACGAGGCGGGTCATGCCACGTTGAGCTGGCTGCTCGAACATGCTCACCCGCTGGTGAAGGTGACTATCGTGCCGCGGGGACAGTCGCTGGGCGCCGCCTGGTACCTGCCCGAGGAGCGGCAGATCACCACCCGCGAGCAGATGTTCGACGAGATATGCGCCGCCCTCGGCGGCCGGGCCGCCGAAGAGGTGGTCTTCGGCACCATCTCCACAGGGGCCCTCAACGACCTGGAGAAAGTGACCAAGCAGGCCTACGCCATGGTCTCCTACTTCGGCATGAGCGAGAAGATTGGCACCATCAGCTTTTACGACTCCACCGGACAGAGCGAATACGGCTTCACCAAGCCTTACAGCGAACGCACGGCCGAGATGATCGACGAAGAGGTGAAAGAGCTGGTGGAGAAAGCCTATCAGCGGGCCAAGGAGATCCTGAAAAAGAACCAAGAGAAACACCGCGAGCTGGCCGAGCTGCTGCTGGAGAAAGAGGTGATCTTCTCCGAAGACCTGGTGCGTATCTTCGGAGAGAGAAAGAACATGAAGGACCTGCCCCTGGCACCAGCCGCGACCAAAAAGAACAGCAGCGGGAAAACGACAAAGTCCAAAGGCAACGGGAAAGGAGAAAAGGAGGATGCCGGCACGGTGGAGAAAAAGAAGACACTCCCGAAAGCTTCTTCGGACAACAACGGCAGGGAGCAAAAAGAGGAGGGAAGGGTCACGGACAAGGATGAAAAAGAAAATAAAAGCTGAGACCTATGGAAAAAGGATGGGAGAAGATCTTTTCCAGTGCGCAGCCGTACCAGGCCGAGGTAGCCAAGCAGGTGCTGGAAGAGAACGGCATCACGGCGGTGGTCATCAACAAAAAAGATTCTTCCTACCTGGCATTCGGCGAGGCTGAGTTGTATGTGAAACAGGACGATGTGATCCGTGCCAAGCAACTGATAAAAAGTCTGGAACATTGAGCAGTATTGTTAAAAGAACCCTTACGGGGGCACTCATCGTGGGCGTGATCCTGGCCGGTCTGCTGATCAACAGCCTCTCTTTCTTCCTGGTCTTCCTGGTCATCATGGCTGCCACCCTGTGGGAGTTTTACCACATGCTGCACCGTATCAAGGTGCGGGCACAGGTGATGTTCGGCATTACCATGGGGATCATTCTTTACATCCTCTCCTTTGCCGTGGCGATCCATGCCCTGCCCGGGAAATACCTGGTGCTGATACTGGTCTTTTTCCCTTTTGTGTTTATCCATGAGATCTATGCCCAGCACAACCGTCCTTTTCACAATATCGCCTATACCTTTCTGGGGCTGATCTATGTGGCCCTGCCTTTTTCGTTGCTCTCTTTCCTGGTGTTCGACACCCACGAGAAGATGCAGCCGGTGTTCAGTCTTGACGGCAGGGAGGATATCCTTAACTTCCTCCTGCAGCCCGGCTATGCGATCGACTATTCTCCGGGAGTGCTGCTGGGTGTTTTCGTGCTGATCTGGATGTATGATACGGGGGCTTATCTTTCCGGCATGCTTTTCGGCAGGCGCCGGCTGATGCCGCGTGTCTCGCCGAAGAAAACCTGGGAGGGCCTCATCGGCGGGGCGGTCATCGCCCTGGCTGCCGCCCTGCTCATTGCCCGGTATTTTAAGGATATGAGTGTGGTGGAGTGGCTGCTCCTGGTCTTCGTGGTGGTGGTGTTCGGCACGCTGGGCGACCTGAGCGAGTCGCTGCTGAAACGCCGCATCGGCCTGAAAGATTCGGGACATATCCTGCCGGGTCATGGCGGTTTCCTCGATCGGTTCGACAGCTTCCTGCTGATCATCCCCGTCGTGACGGCCCTTGTCGTGTTCCTGGAAGGGTGAAGGAGGGGAAGCTTGAAGCTCGAAGCTTGAAGCTCGGACGAACCTTATTCTTCTTCTCTGTGTTTTGTGTAAAAAAAAACCACCCTGTGAGGGTGGTTTATGCCCGGTTTTTTTAGAAAGGCCGGACATCCTTTCTCCAAGGCTCCGTAAAACGCGCTTACGAAACCTTGATCTGGCGCTTCTGCGTTTTCTTCACTACTTCCTCTTTCTTCGGAAGATGGAGAGTCAGGATACCGTTCTTGTGTTCAGCCGAGATCTTTTCGGCATCCACTTCTTCGGGTACGACAAACGAACGGGTAAATGCGGTGTAATTGAATTCCCTGCGCATATAGTGCTTGTTCTTTTCCTCATTCTCTTCCTGCTTCTCGGACGAAATGGTCAGCACATCGTCCTCGAGGTTTATCTTCACGTCCTTTTTGTCGATACCCGGAGCAACGACTTCAATCCTGTACTCGTTGTCCTCTTCCAGAATGTTCACGGCAGGTACACTGTACCTTGTGTTGACATCGAGGAAGCTCGGCCAGAAATCCGTGTTGAAGAATTCATCCACAAACGAAGGCCAGTTTTCGGTTCTTTTGATTTTCGGTAACATAGCTTAACCCTCCTTTCTTTTGTTTTTTTCTTGTTTTTGTTTCCGCTTACCCCCTTTTCAAACGAAATGCCAAACATAAAACAAGCCACAATGGCATACTATTTTGAAAAATACAGACAAAATGACATGATTCCGGTGCCGGCAGAGGAAAGGGGGGCGGAGGGATCTTGCAGGGACGGGAAACGTGGGGCAGGAGGATAGAATGAAAAAAATGACTATTTTTATCAGGATGTTGAACCCTTTGAACATTATTTATTCTCCAGGGTCATGAAACGGACGGTACCGGTAGTGATCGTGTTTCTCAGTTTGTTTTCCCTGATGCCGTTGGAGGGGCAGGTGGCTTCTTTTACTGTGGATACGAACCGCATCAGGAGTTATGAGGTGGTTTTCACGGCGCTGGATACCTCATGGCATTATGAATATGCCTGGCAGTTCGGTGACGGCACGGCCGATACGGGCAGGGTGGTTACCCACCGGTATGCTGCGGCCGGGGAGTACCGGGTGGACCTGAAAGTATGGATTCCGAA
>CAZYQV010000070.1:0-7823 GCA_964649775.1 uncultured Rikenellaceae bacterium | reverse complement strand
ATGCCCAGGACGATCGTCCTGTCGACGATGAGGGTGAGGATGAAAAGGACGATGAAGAGGAAGCCCAGTATGAGCACTTCGGCACGGAGGCCCTCGCGGTACAGCACCAGGATGAAAGCGGAGAAGACGAAGGTGGAGCCCATGTCGGGTTGTAACATGATCAGGCCGGCCGGCAGGATGATGATGAGGGATGCTCTCACCAGGTCCCGGAAATGTTCCAGCGACACGTTGTATTCGCTGAGGTAACGGGCCAGGGCGAGGGCGGTGGCCACCTTGGCAAATTCGGAGGGTTGCAGGTGGATCCCTCCCACGGATATCCAGGAGGTGGAGCCGTGGACGGTGGCGCCGATGACCAGCACGGCCAGCAGGAGGAAAAGGGACAGCAGGTAGATGGGCCAGGCGAAGAAATAATAAAAACGTGGATGCAGGGCGAAGATGATGATGGCGATGGCTACGGCCAGCAGGATCCAGTAGAACTGTTTGCCGTAACGCATGGAGAAGTCCAGCAGCCTCGGGTGGTCCTCATTGTATGCCGACGAGTAGATGTTGATCAGTCCGAAGACGACCAGTGCCAGGTACATCAGCACGGTGAGCCAGTCGATCCTGACGAAGATATTATTTCTGCTTCTCTCCATCTTTCTCTTTTCCGTGGATCAGGTCTGTTTTACGAATATACTCTTCGAGCCAGGAGCGTGTGATCTCTCCTTTGAGATATTTCTCGATCATCAGCGAGGCGATGGGTGCGGCATAGGTGGAGCCGAAGCCGCCGTTCTCGACATATACGCTGATGGCGATGCGCGGGTTGTCTTTGGGTGCGAAGGCCATGAAGATGGAGTGATCCTCGCCGTGGGGGTTCTGGGCTGTGCCTGTCTTGCCGCACACCCGTATGCCGGGGATATGGGCTATGCGTGCTGTCGAGCCGCTGCCCGGCTCACCGTTGACCACCAGGTCCATGCCGGCGACCGCCACCTCGAAGTATTGCCGGTCGATATTGACATGACGGGCCTCGCGGAAACGTTTGTCCAGGGAGTCGTATCCTTCTATTTCCTTTACCACGTGAGGGGTGAAGAAGTAGCCCCTGTTGGCCACGGTGGCTGCCAGGTTGGCCATCTGCAGGGGGGTGAGGCCCAGCTCGCCCTGTCCGATGGCCATGGAGATGAGTGTCAGCGAGCTCCAGCCGTTCTTGTGGTAAAAACGGTCGTAGTATGAGGTGTCGGGCAGGTATCCGCTCAGCTCGTTGGGCAGGTCGATGCCCAGGGGATGGCCGAAGCCGAAGCTTTCAAGATGATGTTTCCAGTTTTCGAACGACTGGTAGATAGTGGGGAATTTCGGGTCATCGAGAATGCTGCGGAAGACGTTGCAGAAATAGGCGTTGCATGAGTTCTGTATGGCTTCGGTGAGGTTGAGGGGGGAGCGGTGGTTGTGGCATCCCACATGCACGCCGGCGGCATAGTATCCGGCATGGCAGGCATATTTATAATAAGGATAGAGCACTTTTTCCTGCAGGCCTATGAGGGCGTTGACCACTTTGAAGGTGGAGCCGGGGGGGTAGCTGGCCATGATGGCGCGGTTGAAGAGGGGCTTGAGGGTGTCCTGCACCAGGGCGGGAAAGTATTTCCTGCGGTTGCGGCCCACCAGCAGGACGGGGTCGTAGCCGGGGGAGGAGACCATGCAGAGCACCTCCCCTGTGGCCGGCTCGATGGCCACGATGCTGCCCACCTTGTTGTTCATCAGGTACTCGCCGTAGGCCTGCAGACGGGCGTCGAAGGAGGCGGTCAGGTTGGAGCCCACCACGGCGGCGGTGTCATACCTCCCGTGACGGTAGGAGCCCTTGATGCGGTTGTGCACGTCGACGAGGAAGATCTTCACCCCCTTGCGGCCCCGCAGCACCTTCTCGTAAGAGCGTTCGATGCCGCTGATGCCGATGTAATCCCCCATTTTATAGTAGGGGTCCTGTTGGATGATCTTTTCCGTCACCTCACCCACATATCCCAGCATGTGGGGTGCCAGGTGCTCGTTGTAGTGACGCAGGGTACGGGGCTGTACGTAGAACCCCGGGAACTTGTACATCTTCTCGGCCAGGGTGGCATACGTGACGGCCGGGATCTGTTTGACGAGGATGGAGGCTTTCAGACGGGAGTATTTCGATGCTTTGGCGAGGCCATCGCGTATCTCCTCTGCCGGCACCTCCAGCAGCCGTGAGAAAGCAGCCGTGTCGAAAGGCTTTACCTGCGAGGGGATGACCATCAGGTCGTAGGCCGCCTCGTTGGAGACGATGAGCGTGTGGTTGCGGTCGTAGATGAGTCCCCGTGCGGGATATTGCGTGACATAACGCAACACGTTGTTGGAGGCGCTCAGCCGGTAGGATTTGTCGATGACCTGTATGCTCAGGAGGCGGAAGATATAGATCACGGCGATCAGGATGATCAGTCCTGCGATCACATACCTCCTGCCGGCATACTGTCCCGTGTCTTTCATTCGGTCCTGGGTTTATGGACAAAGAACTGACTGAGGATCACGAGCAGCAGGGTGAAGACGGTGCTGACGATGACACGCCAGAGGGTGGAGAAAAAATGGCGGAAGGTGAACACCTCAAAGTAAAAGAGAAAAAAATGGTGGGCGAAGATGATGAGGGAGGCATATTTGAGGAACCATCCGGCGCCGTAGTCGGTGATCCCCGGGCGTGTGTTGGACATATAACCGTCGCGGGGGGAGAAGATCTTCAGTACCCCCGGCCGCAGCCATGCGGCGAAGACCGTGGCAGCCGTATGCAGGCCGTAGGTGTGTTCAAAAAGGTCGATGGTGAGTCCCAGCAGGAACCCCAGGAGCAGCAACAGCCATCCCGGTGTCTCGAAGGGGAGGATAAGCAGGAAGAGCACATAGAGGAAGGGCACGGCATACCTGCTGATCTGTATGTTGTCGAGGATCAGCACCTGTACCAGGACGATCACAACAAAGGCGAATATGTACCGCAAGAGGGAGTTGATCATTGGTTCTTCAGTTTTTGTTGTTCTTCCTTCTGCAGGTTCCGCACCACATCCACATAGGTCAGGTGACGGAAGTCGGTGAAGAGCTTTACGCGGATGTTGTAGAAGTTCCCGTTTTCCACCACGGCCTCCTCTACGGTGCCTATGGGGATCCCTTCGGGGAAGACGGCCGAGTAGCCGCTGGTGACGATGGTGTCGCCCTTTTCTATGTTCACATGATAGGGGATCTCGCTGAGGATGACCGTGCGGTAGTCTTGGCCGTCCCAGGAGATGGTGCCGAAGTAATCGTTTTTCTTCAGCTTGGCGCTGACGTGGAAGTTAAGGTTGAGCACTGACAGCACGGAGGTGAAGTTTTTTGTGACGCCGTTGGTGATGCCCACGATGCCGTCGGGGCAGATCACCCCCATCTCGGGCTCGATCCCCTGGTTCCTTCCTTTGTCGAGGCTGAGATAGTTGTGCATGCGGGTGACGGTGTTGCTGATCACGCGTGCCGAGGTGAAGAAATATTTCTGGCGGTGGAGGGTGTCGTTCTCGCCGAAGAAGAAAAGCTCGTCGGAACGGTATACCCGCTGCAGCTGGTTCCTGAGCATGGTGTTCTCCAGCGACAGCTTGCGGTTGGTCTCCACCAGCGTGAAATAGTCGGTAAAAGAGCTGATCGACTCGTTGAAAAAGGCTGCTATGTTCTCGGTGAACGACACAAAGCCGGCTTTCTGATAGAGGTTGTACCGTATGCCCATGGAGACAGCGATCGACTCCAGGAAAAAGAAGAGCAGGAAGTAATGGTACTTATATATCAGGTTCAGCAGGTTTCTCATTCACCGGCGCCTCACTTTGGTTATTACCTCATCAGGAAAGAGAACTTATCCACATTTTTCAGGGCGATGCCTGTGCCGCGGGCTACGGCATGGAGCGGGTCTTCCGCGATGTGGAACGGTATGTTGATCTTGTCTGTCAGTCTTCTTGCCAGGCCTCTCAGGAGGGCTCCGCCGCCGGCGAGGTAGATACCGTGTGAGACGATGTCGGCATAAAGCTCCGGCGGTGTCTGTTCGAGGACGCCGAGGATGGCGGTCTCTATCTTGGAGATCGACTTGTCGAGGCAGTGGGCTATCTCCTGGTAGGAGACGGGCACCTCTATGGGCAGGGCGGTCATCAGGTTGGGTCCCCGCACCACAAAGTCTGCCGGCGGCTCGTCGAGGTCGGGCAGGGCCGATCCCACCTGTATCTTTATATCTTCGGCGGTGCGTTCGCCCACCTTGATGTTGTGCTGGTGACGCATGTATGCCTGTATGTCGGCGGTGAAGCCGTCGCCGGCGACGCGTATCGACTTGTTGGTGACAATGCCGCCGAGGGCGATGACGGCTATCTCGGTAGTGCCTCCGCCGATGTCGACGACCATGCTGCCTTCGGGAGCTTCCACGTCGATGCCTATGCCGATGGCGGCGGCCATGGGCTCATAGATCATATATACGTCGCGGCCGCCGGCATGCTCGGAGGAGTCGCGTACGGCACGTATCTCTACCTCGGTGCTCCCCGAAGGGATGCATACTACCATGCGCAGGGCCGGGTTGAAGAGACGCGGCTTGGTGTTGATCATTTTGATCATGCCCCGTATCATCAGCTCGGCAGCGTCGAAGTCGGCGATGACGCCGTCGCGCAGCGGCCGGATGGTCTTGATGTTCTCGTGTGTCTTGCCCTGCATCTGACGGGCTCTTTTGCCGATGGCAATCAGCTTGCCCGTGTTCTTGTCCAGCGCTACGATGGAGGGCTCGTCCACCACGATCTTGTCATTATGGATGATGATGGTGTTGGCTGTCCCCAGATCGATCGCGATCTCCTGCATCAACAATGAAAAAATTCCCATAGATCTGTTTGCGTTATTGTGTTTTGTTTAATGTTTGAAGTGTCTTATCCCCGTGAAGACCATTGCCATGTTGTTCTTATCGCAGTAGTCGATGGAGTCTTGGTCGCGTATGCTGCCTCCCGGCTGTATGACGGCGTTGATGCCGGCTTCGTGGGCCACCTCCACCGAGTCGGAAAAGGGAAAGAAAGCGTCTGAGGCCATGACGGCGCCCTCTAGGTCGAAGCCGAAGCGTCTGGCTTTTTCGATGGCCTGTTTGAGTGCGTCGATGCGGGAGGTCTGTCCTATGCCGTGGCCCAGCAGCTGTTTGTTCTTCACCAGCACGATGGCGTTGCTCTTGGAGTGTTTCACCAGGATGTTGGCGAAGAGGAGGTCTTCCACCTCTGCGGGGGTGGGTTGTCTTTTGGTGACGGTCTTCAGGTCGCCGGATGTCTCCGTTTTCGTGTCGCGGTCCTGCAGCAGCACCCCGTTGAGGGCTGTACGTACGAGGCGCGGGGCGAAGTCTGTTTTTTTCCGGATGAGTATGATGCGTTTCTTTTTTGTCTTGAGTATCTCGAGGGCTTCGTCGGTATAGGCGGGGGCCATCACCACCTCGAAGAAGAGCTTGTTCATCTCTGCGGCCGTTTCTGCGTCGACGGTGCGGTTGGTGGCGAGGATGCCGCCGAAAGCCGAGACGGGGTCGCCGGCCAGCGCATCTTTCCATGCCCCGGCCACGGTGGGGCGCAGGGCGGCGCCGCAGGCGTTGTTGTGCTTGAAGATGGCAAAGGCCGTATCTTCAAACTCGGCGATGAGTCCTTCGGCTGCGTCTATGTCGAGGAGGTTGTTGTAGGAGATCTCCTTGCCGTGGATCTGATCGAACCACTCGTCGAAACGGCCGAAGAAGAGAGCCTCCTGGTGGGGGTTCTCGCCGTAACGCAGGGGAAGGCCGCCGGGGATGCTCATGCGGAAAGCCGGCAGTTTTTCTTTTTTGTTGAACCAGTTGAAGATGGTGGTGTCATAGTGTGAGCTGACGGCAAAAGCCTCGGCGGCGAAGCGTCTTCTCTCGTCGGGGGAGGTGGCGCCGCCGTTCTTCAGTATCTCCAGGAGGGCGCCGTACTGTCCTTTGTGGGAGATGACCAGCACATCGTTGTAGTTCTTGGCGGCGGCGCGTATGAGGGAGATACCGCCGATGTCGATCTTCTCGATGATGTCCGCCCCCGGGGCGCCGGAGGCGACGGTCTCCTCGAAAGGGTAGAGGTCGACGACCACCAGGTCGAGGGCCGGGATCTCATATTGCTGCATGTCGCTCTGATCCTGCTCATGACCACGGCGGGCGAGGATGCCTCCGAAGATCTTCGGATGGAGGGTCTTGACCCTGCCGCCCAGGATGGAAGGATAAGAGGTGACCTCCTCGACGGCCACGACATCTATCCCCAGGCCGGAGATGAATTTCTGCGTTCCACCGGTGGAATAGATCGTGACTCCGAGGCCGTCCAGCAGGCGGACGATCTCGTCCAGACCGTCCTTATGATAGACGGAGATGAGGGCGCTTTTTATTTTCTTTGCCATTATTCGTTTAATTATCTAATAATTAGGCCGGAGATGTCCCGTAAAAATTTGCCCGTAAAATTAGATAAATTTATCCGAATAGTTTTATCTAATTTCAATAATTTCAGCGGAAAAAGAGTTTTGTCGTTTCAGGGCGAATAACTACTTTTCGGTCATAAAGCGGTAAGGTATGATCTTTCTCCGGTTATTAAAGGAAAGTTTTCTCTTCTCGATGCAGGCGATACGTGTGAACAAGTTGCGTACTTTCCTCACCCTGCTGGGGATCACCATCGGGATCTTTGCCATCATTTCGGTCTTCACGGTGCTGAACTGGATGGAGCGTTCGATACGCACCACCATCTCTTCGCTGGGGAGTGATGTGTTGTATGTACAGAAATATCCCTGGGTGTTCACGCCCGACATGAAGTGGTGGGAGATCGTGCGATGGCCGGTGCCCACGCTGGAGGAGTACCGTGATCTGAAGAAACGCTCCCGTTATGCCGGGGCCATGAGCTTTGTGATCTCCACCAGTGTGAATGCGCAATACGACGGCAATTCGGTGAGCGGGGTCTCTTTTCTGAGCACAACGCGGGATTTTGCCGACGTACGCTCCTTCGAGATAGAGAGAGGAAGGTATTTCTCCGGGTTTGAGTCGAAGAGCGGCAAGAACAGGGCGATCCTGGGTTATCAGGTGGCCCGTGATCTTTTCGACAATGAGAACCCGCTGGGCAAGAGGATCACCATCCGGGGGAAGAAGATGCGGGTGATCGGGGTGCTGAAGAAAGAGGGTGCCGGCGGCATCGGTGACGAGGGGCTCGACAATGTGGTGCTGGTGCCGGTCAACTATGTGAGGAACATCATCAACCTGAGGAGCCAGTCGCTCAACCCGGTGATCATGATCAAAGCAAAACCGGGTGTCTCCATCCTGGCGCTGAAAGATGAGATCACAGGGTTGTTGCGGAGCATAAGGCGGCTGAAGCCATCGGCCGGGAACAACTTCTCCGTCAACCAGATCAGCATGCTCTCGCAGGGCATGCAGTCGATCTTCTCGGCCATCAACCTGGGAGGGTGGATCATCGGTGGCTTCTCCATCCTGGTGGGGGGCTTCGGCATCGCCAATATCATGTTCGTTTCGGTGAAGGAGCGTACCCGTCAGATAGGCATCCAGAAAGCGCTGGGCGCCAAGAACAGTTTTATCCTGCAGCAGTTCCTTTACGAGTCGGTTATCCTCTCGCTGCTGGGCGGCATCATAGGCCTGCTGCTCGTCTATGCCGGCCTGCTGGTGGCCAACCATCTGCTGGACATGACCATCACGATGACCCTGAACAATATCCTGCGCGGGCTGGGCATATCCGCCGTGATCGGCATCCTGTCGGGGTATACGCCGGCACGCAATGCTTCGCGTCTCAATCCTGTGGAGGCGATAGCGGAAACGTTTTAGAAGCTTGAAG
>CAZYQV010000069.1:0-9336 GCA_964649775.1 uncultured Rikenellaceae bacterium | reverse complement strand
GAAGATCTCCGAAAAAGAGGGGAAATTATTCGTCTTCTCCTCCCACGACCTGGAGTTCCTCCTCGAAACGGCAGACAAGATATGGCTCCTCTACCCCGATAAGGCTTTTGAAGGAAGTCCCGAAGACCTGCTCAGAGAGGGGCTGCTGGAACCTCTCTTCCGCAACACAGGCATTGGCTATGAGATAGGCCGGGGCCTGCACATCCCCCATCATACGGACAAGGAAACGGTCGCCCTGGCGGGAGACCCTTCGCAGGTACCCTGGATCGCCAAAGCCCTCGTGCGGGCCGGCTATCACGTGGCGGGGAAAGAGGAGGATCAGCGTGCCTCCTGCCGCATCACGGCGGAGAAAGGAGAGATTCTCCTGGAAGAAAAAAAATCAGGATCAAAAAGTGGGTTTAAAACGATTTATTCCTTAATTTTATATATGCGAAAACATCTGTAAAGCTATCCTTCAAAAAGAGCATCTATGGATACCGGAAAAATACGTGACATGGCCAATGATCCAGGGCTGATCCCCGGGATATACAATTACTGCGACCGCTGGTGTGAACGGTGTGCTTTCACGGACAAGTGCCTCAACTATAAGATGGAGCAGGAATCACGCCGCGAGAAGGACTCGCACAGGGATGCGGACGGCCGTTCGACGTCGGAGCTGTGGACAGACCTGAAGAGGACCCTTGACGACACCATCGGACTGCTCAGGGAGCTGATGCGGGAAAGAGGCCTCGACCCCGACAAGGTGGAACCCGATGAGGAGTACCTCGTCAGCGAGGAGAAGGTCAGGGAGAAAACGCGTGTGCACCCCCTCACCCGCATGTCGCTCGCCTACATCACCCTCACGGAAGAGTACTTCAACAGCCACGAAAGGATCTTCAACGAGATGGGCATGTACGAAGAAAAACTCCCGGAGGATGCTGGCGAAAAGGAGAAGAGGCTGCATGAGGCTGGCGAGGTCATCCGCTGGTATCTCTATCAGATCAATGTCAAGATACAAAGGGCTCTCCACGGCAAACAACACGGCGAGATCAACCCGGAGCATGCCCTCCCCTCGGATGTGGACGGGTCGGCCAAGGTGGCCCTCATCGGTATCGACAACTCCCTGCAGGCCTGGCACACCCTGCTGGAGCTCTTCCCCGGAGAGTCGGAGACCATCGCCGACATCATGATACAGCTGGGCTCACTGCGCAACATGACGGAAAAAGAGTTCCCCGGCGCACGGTCTTTCAGGCGGCCGGGGTTCGACGACCCCGCCTATGCCGGAAAACAGGAGATGAGCCACGAAAAGAACAAGGAATGACCGCGGGACAAAACATGCGGGGAAGGATCACGTCCTGCTTCCCTTTTTCTCACCGTAAAGAAAACGTTTGATCTTGTTGGTAGCCGTCTTGATGAAAGGATCTTCCTGCAGCTTGACGTCATGGATGCGTGAGAAACGGTTGACGTTCCTGTTGACATACTCCTTGAGATCTTTCAGGAGCGTATCGATGTTCTTCTCGTAGAAATCCGTCGCGCTCTCCTTCAGTTCGTTGAACTTCTTCTCCACCTCCTCGAGGTTGACCCTCACGAAGGCCACCAGACGGCCCTCCTCCTCGATGACCAGCGACTCATCCACATACCACAGGGTGTTGATGACCGACTCGATATCTTCGGGATAGATATTCTCCCCTCCCGGGCCTATGATGACGTTCTTCAGGCGGCCTTTGATATACAGATAGTTGTCCTCGTCGAAGACCCCCAGGTCGCCCGTACGGAACCAGCCGTCCTCAGAGAGCACCTCTCGTGTCATCTTCGGTTCCTTGTAATACCCTTTCATGACGTTGGCTCCCCTGACCCATATCTCTCCCTCGCCTGTCGCGGGGTCGGGGTCGTGTATCTTCACCTCTATCCCTTCGATGGGCGGTCCTGTCGACTGCAGGCGCTGGTTGGCAGGGCCGAAGCCCGCGATCAGGGGGGAGGTCTCTGTGAGCCCATAGCCGATCGCATAAGGGAAACGGGCTTCGAGCAGGAATTTCTCCACTGTCTCATTCAGTTTGGCCCCGCCGATGCCGAAGAACCTCAGACGACCGCCGAAGGTCTTCATCAGCTTCTTCCCGGCCAGGCGGTTCAGTCTCTTCCGGAAAAAAGGAATGCCGTACAGCCTTTTCATGAAAGCACTCTTCTCAAATGCCGGCACCACCTGTTTCTTGTGTATCTTCTCGATGATCAGGGGCACGGTGAGCATCATCGTCGGGCGCACCTTACGCAGGGCCGGCAGCAGCACCGCCGGCGTGGGGGGCTTCGTGAGGTAGCGTATCACCGACCCCGAGAGGATGGGGATGATCATGCCGATGGTGTTCTCATACGTGTGCGAGAGGGGCAGGATGGAGAGGAAGACATCGTCCTCGCCGATGGGATGTACTTTTTTGCTCTTGAGACCGTCGAAGATGATGTTGCGGTGGGTGAGCATCACCCCTTTGGAGCGGCCTGTGGTACCGGAGGTGTAGATGATCACGGCCAGGTCCTCCTCCTCCACCTGATAGTCGCGGGCGGGGGTGGCATCAGCCTCCCGGGGAGGCACCTCCCCGCGCAGCAACCGAAAGTCTTCGAGAGCGACGAGCACAGGCACGCTCTCCGCAGGCAGGTCTTTCACCTTGGTCTGCTGGGCAGGACCGGCAAAGAGCATCTTAGCCTCCGAATGTTCGAGGAACTTACGGATCTCCCCGGCATGGAAGTCGGGCAGCAAAGGCACGGCCACCGCCCCCATGGAGGTGACGGCCAGGTAGGCGATGACCCAGTGGGGGCTATTGTTGCCGAGAATGGCCACGCGGTCGCCGGGGACAATACCCGCCTTCTCCAGGAAAGCGATAAGGGAGTCCACCAGCAGGGCCGCCTCACCGTAGGTGATGGCTTTCTCCCCCGCGAAGCCCAGGAAGTCATGCTCCGGAATACGTTCCGCCTGCCACCGGAAACGGGCAGGGATCGTCATTTTCAACGGTTCCTCCATAAGCGATATGATATCAGAGAAGGTCTTTTTTCAGGGCGATCATCTTCAGGGCGGTCACGGCGGCCTCCTCCCCTTTGTTGCCGTGCCTGCCGCCGGCCCTGTCGAGGGCCTGCTGCAGGGTGTTAACCGTCAGTACGCCGAAGACAAAGGGGATGTTGTACTTCATGTTCAGCCGGGTGATGCCATAAGCAACGCTCTCGCAGATGTAGTTGAAATGGGGGGTCTCCCCCTGCACCACACAGCCTATGCAGATGACGGCATCCACACCGGAGTACTCGGCCATCCACTGGCCCCCCATCGTCAGCTCAAAGCTGCCTGGGACACGTTTCAGGAGAATATCCTTTTTCTCCACGCCGAAACGCTGCAGCGTGTCGACGGCTCCCTGTGCCAGGGCCTCCGTCACCTCGCCGTTCCATTCCGACACCACAATACCCACCGCAGCACCTTCTCCCGAAGGCACGGAGGCAGGATCATAGTCGGAGAGGTTCTTTTTCTTTTCCATGGAAGGATCTGTAAGGGGCAGCTCCTGTCAGCGGGAGGCAGCACCCAGTTCTTTCCGCAGCTCTACGCGGGTGATGTACTTTTCGATGTTCTGGCCCTCGCGGCTCTTGGGGTAGTCGTCCCTGATCTGCTGATAGCACTCCAGGGCCTTGTCCAGCTCGCCGAGGTCTTCCAGCACCTCGCCCGCCTTGATAAGATAGACCGGCGTGATGAAATCGGTCTCTCCCTTGCGGGCAGCTTCCAGATAATACTTGGCAGCCGTCTCTTTATCGTTGAGCTGCATATAAGCATCCCCGATGGCTCCCACAGCGATGACCGACAACATCAGGTCGTCGCTCTTGAAAGCCTTCAGGCTGGAAATGGCATCGTCATACTGTCCCAGATGGAGATAGCTGATGCCGGCATAGTATTTGGCCAGGTTGGCCGCCTTGGTCATCTTGTACTCGTCGATGATATCCAGAAAACCGGGATTGTTGCCGTCACCGTTCAGGGCAAGCCTGAAAGAGTCACGCTCAAAATATTTTTCGGCCATCCACATCTGCGAGACCGCCTCTTTCTGACGGGGCGCGATGATCATCTTCTTGAAGAAGACAAAACCGACCACCACCACCAGGACGGCAAGCACACCGATGGTCAGCTGTTTCTGGTACTTCTCAATGAACAGCTCCGTTCTGGTCAACGCCTCCTCAAAGTTCTCCAGTTTCCTGTCGGCTTCCTGTATCTTCTTTTTTGTCTCTTTCTTGGCCATTTTCTTGTCGTTTATATTTCCGGCAAAAGTAATGGTTTTGTTTCTTTTATGAAACGGTGTCTTCATATTTTTATACTTTTGTTTGGACATAACCGGCAGACATTCATGGAAGAACTGTATATCAATAAGTTATCTCTCGTACAATTTAAGAACTACGAGGAGGCATCTCTGGAGTTCTCGCCCCGCATCAACTGTTTCGTCGGTGACAACGGCGTGGGAAAGACCAATCTGCTGGATGCCATTCATTATCTCTCCCTGACAAAAAGCTTCTTCAACAACATTGACCAGCAGAACATACGGCACGGTCATGATGTGTTCGTCATCCAGGGGGAGTTTGTCCGGGGCGATCATACGGAAAAGATATTCTGCAGTGTACGGGCCGGCAAAAAGAAGATATGCAAGCGCAACAACAAGGACTACGAGCGTTTTTCCGACCACATCGGCCTGTTGCCGGTGGTGATGATCTCTCCGGCCGACAGCAGTCTCATCCTGGAAGGCAGTGAGCAGCGGCGCCGCTTCATCGACACGGTCATCTCCCTCTACGACCGGCAGTACCTGCATGCCCTGCTGCGCTACAACCGTGCCCTGATGCAGCGCAACAAGCTGCTCAAACAGTTTGAGTTCAAACGCGAGACGGACATGACCGGCCTGGAGCTGTGGGACAACCAGCTGATCCCTCCCGGCAACGAGATCCATGAGAAACGGAAAGAGCTGGTACAAAAACTGATCCCCGTCTTCCGGGAATATTACGACAATATCTCTGAGGGCAGGGAGAACGTGGGACTGGAATACAAGTCTCCCCTGCTGGAACGCCCCTTTGAGGAGATCCTGCGGGAGAACAGGGAAAAAGACCGCATCCTGCAGTACACCTCTTCGGGGATACATAAGGACGACCTGGTGATGACCCTCGACGGATACCCCCTCAAAAAAACCGGATCGCAGGGACAACAGAAGACCTTTCTCACCGCCTTGAAATTCGCTAAGTTCGGATTCATCCGCGACCTCACAGGCATCAAACCCGTTTTGCTTCTGGATGATATTTTTGATAAATTTGATGCGCACAGGGTCACACGTATCATGGAGATGGTCGCCCGCCATGAGTTCGGCCAGATCTTTATCACAGACACCGATGCGGACCACCTGAAGAAGATCCTGAGCAGACTGGATACGGATTACCGTATCTTCAGGATTGACGGAGAGGTGGAAACAATGATTGAATGATAGAATGAATGAATGATAGAATGATTGAATGATTGAATGATTGAAATGCGGTGTGCCTGTGGATTCACGGGAGCCGTATGGTAAAGAAGAACCTGCAACAAAGAAATGAAACGCTCTAATACGGAACCCATCGCCGAGGTCATCCGGCAATACCTGAAAGAACTTCAGATCGAGAAGAAGCTCAGGGAGGTAAGCCTGACCGGCGAGTGGGAAGAGATCGTGGGGAAGATCATCGCTTCCAAAACGGAAAAGATCGTCATCCGCGACGGCATCATGTACGTGCATATCCGCTCGTCGGTGGTGAAAAGCGAGCTGATGATGATCCGCGAAGAGCTGGTCAGGGCCCTCAATGACAAAGCCGGGGAAGAGCTGATCAAAGGGATCGTGTTCAGGTGAGTGATGAGTTGTGAGTTGTGAGTTGTGAGTTACGAGTGATGAGATATGAGTTTTACGGATATATACAGGAGTGAGGGAAGGGGGATCGTGATCATCCTTTTCGTGATGTTTTTGGGAGTTGCGGCGGAGGCCAAGGACCCGCCGCGGCTGACGGTGATGTTCTACAATACGGAGAACCTGTTCGACACGGTGGATGATCCCGCCACGGCGGATGATGAGTTCACCCCTGCCGGCAGGAAAGAGTGGACGCAGGAGCGGTATGAGAAGAAGCTGGAGGACCTGGCGAAGGTCATCACGGACCTGCTGCCCAAAGGGCTGCCAGACCTGATCGGTCTGTGCGAAGTGGAAAACCGTACAGTGCTGGAAGAGCTGGCCCGTACGGGCAGGCTGAAGAAGATCGGTTACGGCATCGTCCACGAGGAGAGCCCCGACCGCCGGGGCATCGACGTAGCCCTTCTCTACAACCCCGACAGGTTCAGGTACCTCTCCCACCGCAGCATGCCCATCCGTTTTCCGCGCGACACCACCCGCGTGCGGGACATCCTCTACATAAAAGGACGTGCCGGGGGTGAGATGCTGCATATCTTCGTCAACCACTGGAAATCGCGCAGCGGCGGCACACGCGCCACGGAGCAGAAAAGGATCTTCTCGGCCGTGGTGTTGCGGCGGGCCGTCGACTCGATCCTCAACTTCGAGCCGCAGGCCAGGATCATCATCATGGGGGATTTCAACGACGAACCCACCAACATGAGCATCATGCAGATCCTCATGGCTGCCGACAAGCGCAAGAACACCGGTCGCAGGGACCTGTACAACCTGATGTACGACATGCACAACCTGCACGATACAGGCACATACAGCTACAAAGGATCGTGGCTGATGCTCGACCAGATCATCGTCTCCTATCCCCTGCTGCAGGACAAAAACGGATGGCATACCGGCTATGACGGAGGTCATATCTTCTCGGAGGAGTGGATGCTGTACGACAACCCCAAAGCCGGCCGTCCCGTGCCCAACCGCACCTATGCCGGTCCGGCCTATACCGGCGGCATCAGCGACCACCTGCCGGTATACTGCTCCTTTGAGAAGCCGGTGACGACAAACACAACAAAGAAAAAGAGAAGACGCAGGAGGTGATCCACGCCGGCGGGTGCAGAAAAACAGAGGGGATATGGATTTCAGACTCATCTCGGACTACGAGCCTACCGGCGACCAGCCGGAGGCGATACGGCAGCTGACCGAAGGCATCCGTGAAGGACGCCGTTATCAGACGCTGCTGGGCGTCACCGGCTCGGGCAAGACCTTCACCATAGCCAACGTCATCGAACAGGTGCAGCGCCCCGTGCTCGTGCTCAGCCACAACAAGACCCTGGCGGCACAGCTCTACAGCGAGTTCCGCCAGTTCTTCCCGGAGAATGCTGTGGAATATTTCGTTTCTTATTATGACTACTACCAGCCGGAGGCTTACCTGCCCGTCACCGACACCTACATAGAGAAAGACCTCTCCATCAACGACGAGATAGAAAAGCTGCGGCTGAGCACCACCTCCTCACTGCTCTCGGGAAGGAGGGATGTCATCGTCGTCTCCTCGGTGTCGTGTCTTTACGGCATCGGCAACCCGCAGGACTTTTACGACCATACGGTGAAGGTGAAGAAAGGACAGACCCTGAGCCGCGATCTCTTCCTGCGGCAGCTGGTGGATGCTCTGTACTCCCGCAACGAGACCGACTTCCCCCGCGGCACCTTCCGTGTGCGGGGCGACACCATCGATATCCACCTGGCCTATGGTGACCTGGCCTACCGCATCGTCTTCTGGGGCGATGAGATAGAAGAGATCGGGAGCTTCGACCCTCTCAGCGGCCACACCCTCGAGGCGGCGGAGGAGGTGACCATCTTCCCCGCCAACATCTTCATCACCTCGAAGAGCCGCATGGAGGAAGCCCTCTTCATGATCGGGAAGGACATGGAAGCCCAGGTGGCTTTCTTCAAGGAGATCGGCAAGCATGAGGAGGCACACAGACTCAAACAGCGGGTGAGCTACGACCTGGAGATGATCCGCGAGCTGGGCTACTGCAGCGGCATAGAGAACTACTCCCGTTACTTCGACGGCCGGGCGCCGGGGTCGCGGCCTTTCTGCCTGCTGGACTACTTCCCCGACGACTTCCTGACCATCATCGACGAGAGCCATGTCACCATCCCCCAGATACGGGCCATGTACGGGGGGGATCACTCCCGCAAGCAGGTGCTGGTGGAGTACGGTTTCCGTCTGCCGGCAGCCATCGACAACAGGCCCCTTAAGTTTGAGGAGTTCGAGGAGCTGACGGGACAGATGATCTTCGTCAGCGCCACGCCGGCGGAGTATGAGCTGGAGCGCTCGGAGGGCATCATCGTCGAGCAGGTGATCCGCCCCACCGGCCTCCCCGACCCGGTCATCGAGGTGCGGCCCTCCCTCAACCAGATAGACGACCTGATCGGCGAGATCAGGGAGCGTACGGCCCGCGACGAGCGCATCCTGGTGACCACCCTCACCAAGAGGATGGCCGAAGAGCTGACCGTCTACCTGGCAAAGCTGGACATACGCACCCGTTATATCCACTCGGACATAGACACCCTGGAGCGGGTGGAGATCATGGACGGTCTGCGCAAGGGCACCTTCGACGTGCTGGTGGGTGTCAACCTGCTGCGCGAAGGCCTCGACCTGCCGGAGGTGTCGCTGGTGGCCATCCTCGACGCCGACAAGGAGGGGTTCCTGCGGTCGGCACGCTCACTGACACAGACGGCGGGCAGGGCCGCCCGTAACCTCAACGGCACGGTGATCATGTATGCCGACAAGATCACCGACTCGATGCGCAGGACCATCGACGAGACCAACCGCCGCCGTGAGAAACAGCTGCGCTATAACCGGGAGATGGGCATCACACCCCGACAGATCGTCAAGAGCAGCGATTCCATCATGGCCGGTATACAGATGAAAACAGGCAAAAAAGCTTATGCCGAGAGCGACAGGATCAACATCGCCGCCGACCCCGTCGTGCAATATATGGACCGGAAGGCCCTCGAGCAGGCCGTCAAAAAGACCCGCAAAGCCATGGAGGAGGCTGCCGCCAAGCTCGACTTCATCGAGGCCGCCCGCTACCGCGATGAGCTGGAAGCTCTGGAGAAGATGGTTCGGGGGGCGTAGTTTTTAGTTGTGAGTTGTGAGTTTCGAGTTTCGAGTTGTGAGTATCGAGTTGTGAGTTGAGAGTTGAGAGTTGAGAGTTGAGAGTTACGAGTGAGTCGGGACATTGCGAGGAGGAGCTCCGCTCCGACGAAGCAACCCCATCAACCTGACCCGCGTCTTTTTCGCATCATCGCATTATCGCTTCATCGCATCATCGCATCATCTCTTCATCGCTCCGCTCAGCCCACTCGGGGTGCGGAAGGCCTAAACCCTCATCCCTAATCCCTTCATATCGCCCTTTGGCCTTCCCTCAACGCTGTCAGG
>CAZYQV010000068.1:0-2934 GCA_964649775.1 uncultured Rikenellaceae bacterium | reverse complement strand
CATCGTGGGGGTCACATGGAAACAGGCCTATGCTTTCAGTATCTGGAGAACCAAATACCTGAACGATTTCCTCGCTGCCGAAGGAAGACCCACCGTCCAGGAGTACCGGCTGCCCACCGAGACCGAGTGGGAGTACGCTGCCCGCGGCGGCCTCGACCTCTCCATGTATCCCTGGGGCGGCATCTATACACGTAACAACCAGGGTTGCTTCCTGGCCAACTTCAAGCCCCTGCGCGGCAACTACATCGACGACGGAGCCCTCGTCTCCAACAAGGTTGGATCCTATGAACCCAACGAGTTCGGCCTCTACGACATGGCCGGCAACGTGGCCGAATGGACCTCCAGCGCCTACGACGAATCCGCTTATCAGTTCATCCACGACATGAACCCCGATTACAAATACAACGCCCGCCCCGAAGAGGCAGCCGTAATGAAACGCAAGGTCATCCGCGGCGGCTCATGGAAAGATATTGCCTATTACCTGCAGGTAAGCACCCGCACCTATGAATACCAGGACTCCGCCAAATCCTTCATCGGCTTCCGGAACGTCCGCTCTTACATGGGTACGGGCAAATAATAAACGGAATTAATTTATTTTCTTAATAAATAATTTTTTAGATCATGAAAATAAAGGAAATAGTTCAAACAAGCGGCTGGAAAAACTTTATGGCCAAACTGTACGGTTGGGGTGCTTCGGTGGTTATTATCGGGGCTCTTTTCAAGATCAACCACTACCCTGGTGCCAACATCATGCTTATCCTCGGGCTGTCCACCGAAGCGATCATCTTTTTCTTCTCGGCATTCGAACCTCCGCATGAAGAGCCGGACTGGACCCTCGTCTACCCGGAACTGGCAGGACTGACCGACGAAGATGAGGCAGCCCTCCCGGCCGGCGGCCACAGAGGAGGCGGCTACGGCGGCTCGTCATCAGCGCTTGAGAAATTCGATAAACTCCTGGAAGAGGGAGAGATCACGCCCGACCTCTTCAATAAACTGGGACAGGGACTACAGCGGCTGAGCGATACCGCCGAGAAACTGCACGACATCTCCGACGCGGCAGCAGCCACCACACGCTACGCTGACAGCCTGGAGAAAGCCGCTGAAACCGTCGACCAGCATACAGAGAACTATGTCAGCTCAACAGAAGAGCTCAAAGGCTCCGTCGACCGCCTCTCCGAGTCGTACGACAAAACAGCCAACCTCATCACCGAATCGGGCACCAACTACCAGCGGCTGGCCGAATCCTTCAGCCATATCGAGGACGGCAGCAAATCCTACAACGAACACCTCGAGACTCTCAACAAAAACCTCTCAGCCCTCAACGCCGTGTATGAACTGCAGCTGCAGACCTCCAACGAGCAACTGAAAAAAGCCGAAGACGCTTATTCCGGACTGGCACAGATGATGGAAGACCTCAAAGCTTCGGCAGAAAGCTCGGCACGGTACAGAGAAGAAGTAACAAAACTCAGCGAAAACCTTTCCGAACTCAACACGATTTACGGGAATATGCTCGCAGCTATGAACGTAATGAAAAAATAATACCTTATCTGATTAGCACTCATTCCATAAACCAATAATATTATGGCCCACGGAAAAGAAACCCCGAGACAAAAGATGATCGGGATGATGTACCTGGTGCTGACAGCACTCCTTGCCTTGAACGTGTCCAAGGAGGCAGTGGAAGCATTTAAACTGGTTGATGAAAGCCTGAATCAGACAACCGAGATCAACGTGGAGAGGAATACGCAGGTTTATGCTGATTTTGAACAAAAGGCCGCAACCAACCCTGTGAAAGCAGGTCCCTGGCGGAACAAAGCCAATGAGGTAAAAAACCGTGCCAACGAAATGTATGATTACATTCAGGCCATCAAACTGGAGATCGTACGTACAGCCGAAGGAGAAAAATCGGAAGCCATCGACGGCAACCAGATCAATGTGGAAGGGATCCACCACATCGACGAGAACAACGTACCCTCCCAGATACTGATCGGCGCCAACATGGACGGCAAAGCCTACGACCTCCACTCGGCCCTCGACGACTACAGGGAGTTCCTGCTCGGCATCATAGGGAACAAAAACGCCAAACTGGTCGAATCCATCAAAAAGACTCTCGACACATCCGATAAAACAGACCCGGGCGGAGAGAAGGTCAGCTGGGAGATACACAACTTCCATACACTGCCCCTCATCGCCGTCATCACCATCCTGTCCAAACTGCAGGGAGATATACGGAACACCGAAGGGCTTACACTCAACTACCTCTACAGCCAGATCGAAGCCAACGACTTTAAATTCAACAAGCTCGAACCTACCGTCATCTCCTCCAGCAACTATGTCATGAAAGGAGGGGAATACAGCGCAGAAGTGTTCATCGCCGCTACCGACACCACCCAGAAACCCCAGGTGCTCATCGGGAAATATAAAGAGGTCAAGCTCCCCGACGGCTCCAAGACATACAAGATGGTAGGGAAATACCAGATCCTCCCGGTGGACAAAAGAGGCCGCGGCGTATACAAGGTGCCTGCCTCCAGCGTGGGAGAAAAACAGTGGGGCGGACTCATCCGCATCAAAGCCCCCTCGGGAGATACCATCTCCTTCCCCTTCAAAGAAAAATATATGGTCGCCGCACCCAATGTGGTCGTCTCACCTACCGCCATGAACGTCTTCTATGTGGGCGTGGACAACCCCGTGGACATCTCCGTACCCGGCGTGGGCTCCGATAAGATCTCTGCCAGAATGACCAACGGCGTGATCAAAAAAGGAAAAACACGCAACTTCCGGGGCTCATGGATCGTACGGCCCAAGACCCCCGGCAAACCGGCCCAGGTGCGCGTCTCTGCCAACATCAACGGCAAGACAGTCTCCTTCCCGCCCATCTCCTTCCGCGTGAAACGCGTGCCGCCACCCGTGGCAAAAGTGGCAGGGAAAAAAGGA
>CAZYQV010000067.1:0-3776 GCA_964649775.1 uncultured Rikenellaceae bacterium | reverse complement strand
ACAAAAGGATCGTTCGGGAAAACGAATGCATCGCCAGAGGGATACGGTTTTGAAAAAAAATATTACGTTTATCCCTGGAATCATTTCAAAATCTTCTTATTATGAAAAACAACGAAGAATTTTACAACCGAACGATCCTTGCAGCCTTGCGTCTGGGTTTCATCGCTTTGCTGCTGGTATGGTCCTTCCTGATCCTGAAGCCTTTCCTCATGCCGGTGTTGTGGGGCATCATCATTGCAGTGGTACTATACCCTCTGCATAAGAGGCTCATAAAAGTTTTCGGAGGCAAAGAGAAGATCTCTGCCTGGGTCATTTCGCTGGTGCTGCTGACCCTGCTGATCGTGCCGTCGGTGATGTTCATCGGCTCGGCGGTCGACGGGGTGCAGGAGTTCTCACAAAAGCTGCACGACGGCACGTTGGTCATTCCGGAGCCGAAAGAGAAAGTGGCCGAATGGCCCGCCATCGGCAAACCGTTGTACGAGGCATGGCATGCCATCGCCACCAATACGGAGGCAGCCCTACGCACCTACCAGCCACAGCTAAAGTCGGTGGCGGTCAAGCTGTTCCAGTCGTCTGCCGGTTTTGTGGTCACCCTGTTGCTTTTCATCCTCTCGATCATCATCGCGGGCGTACTGTTGCCCATCGCCGCCAAAGGCAAGAAAGCTGCCGGCATGACCTTCGACACCCTCCTGGGCAAGTACGGGGATGATTTTGTCAAGCTCTCGACAGAGATCATCCGCAGTGTGGTCCAGGGCGTGTTGCTGGTAGCCATCATCCAGTCGGTGTTGCTGGGCATCGGCATGACCATCGCCCATATCCCGGCAGCCGGGCTGTGGGCCCTCATCGTCCTCTTCCTGGCGATCATGCAGCTGCCGCCCTGGCTGATCATGCTGCCCATAGCGATCTACGGCTTCTCGCTCATGGACACCACACCGGCCATTATCTTCCTCATATACAGTATGGCCATCAGCGTCATCGACCCCTTCCTGAAGGCTATGTTCCTGGGCCGCGGTGTCGACATCCCCATGCTGGTCGTCCTGCTCGGCGCCATCGGCGGCATGATCCTCTCGGGGATCATCGGCCTCTTCGTGGGAGCCGTAGTGCTCTCCATCTCCTATAAGGTGCTCGTGGCCCTCATGCAGGGAGACACGAAAGAGATCCCGGACAGCGAAACGGATGTCGGCTGACCCCTCACACAACAACGCAAACATCATCTAAACATACTCATGAGAACAATCGCATCCCTTTTTCTTCTTTTCCTATTGTCCTATCCGCTTTTTTCACAAACGGATGAACCTGTCAACAGCAATTACCTCATACAGCGGGGCATCTCTCCCCGTGTGCTGGATGCTGCCGCCAGCCTCTTCATGCAGGACGGCAGGTTCACCGAACATCTGATGATCGAGGTGGAAAAGAAGGGCGAGAAGAAAAGATTCGATATGGATGTGATTTACGATCCCTCATATAAGGAAGGCATGGATATCCGGCTGGTCAACTACTCCGGGAAGCTGATCCGGAAAGAAGAGAAAAAGCTGAAAAAATATATCGAGGCGAGTCATTATTTCAGCAGGATGTCCCTCTCTTATGTGTATGACGAGTCGTCGCTGCGGGTGCTCCGCCGCTCGGGAGACACGCTGGTGCTGGAATACTATTACCGGAAACAGGATGTAGACCCTTATCTGCGCGATATAAAACGCATGCGGGGCGAGATCTATCTGGTGGGTGACCGGCTGGAGAAGGTAATACTCACCAATGAGCGGCCGCTGAAACACGGCATCACCCGTTACCGCAAGACCGTCCGGTATGCGCCTGTCAACGGAGGATATATCGTCACGGCGGTAAATGAAGAGAGTTTCTCCGACGGCAAGAAAAAAAGCAGTCATTACATCAACCGTTATGAGACGGTCTCGTACGGCGACCGGCAGGGGCATGAGCTCTCCTGGCCGGGCAGGCCGGAGGTACGTACCGCCCTTGCCGGCGACACCCTCAACGTGCGGCTGGGAGGGGTGTTGCCCATCCTGGGCAAGGAGGCCGTCAAGCTGGGTTTTCAGCTGCCCCGTCCTTACGGTGTGGCGATCTTCTCCCACCTGCAGGAGCAGTACATGCAGTTCACCGGCCTCTCTGCCGCCCTCGACGGCGGGAGGATGACCGACCTGAACAATATCCTGGCCCTCAACGAGTCGGATGTAACCCTCTCCTCCAAGATCACCATGGCCAAGGCCGATATCTGGATCTTTCCGTTCCTCAACCTCATGTTCATCGTCGGCGCCGGCGAGAACACCCTGAACGGCAGCCTGGTGCTCAACGATGATCTTATCGATTTTTTCGACAAGCTGCCCGGCTGGATCATCGACGTGCCCAACCTGCCGCAGAGCCTGCCCATACGGTCGGTCATGCGGTCGGAGATATACGGCGGCGGCGCCACGCTGGCCGGCGGCGTGGGCGACTTTAACCTCTCTGTCAACTACCAGCTGATGTTCACACGCATCATTGAGGCCAACACCACCAACATGGTCAACATCATCACCCCCATGGTGGGCTATATGGCCCCTTTCGGTGTCAACTTCATGCTGGGGGGCCAGGGACAGTTCTACAACACCATGGTGACGGGCTTCCTGGAGTTTGAAGACGGTAACGGCAACCCGCATAAGCTGGATTATATCGTCGACTTCGAGCCGATCCAGTGGAACGGCATGCTGGGTATCTACAAAGGCTTCGCCCGTCACTGGGAGATCTCCATGCAGTTCGGCTTCGGGCAACGCACCTCGCTGACCACCATTTTTGGTTACCGCTTCTGAAAGAGTACCTGCGGGAAGGTCGTATGTTCATCCCCGGGAAAAAGAATTTTATTACTTTCGTGAGTGATCTGATAATTACAAAACCTGCGGAACATGTCAGAAGAACAGAAAAAGGGCGATGAAACGCCCCTGAACACTCCCGGCGAGAGTCCTCCTCCCCCCTCCCCTGAGGAAGCCCCTCCTGCGGCCGACACGTCCGGGAAAGAGGGCAGCAACCGCGTGGTCTGGATAACACGCATCGTCCTGCTCCTGGCAGCTGCTTTCTTCGTATGGTATATCTTCTCCGACAGGAACACCCCTTACACCGACCAGGGGCGTGTCACGGAGATCATCCTTCCTGTCACACCCAGGGTGTCAGGGTATCTCACGGAGGTACGTGTGCGTCTCCACTCACCCGTCCGTAACGGCGATCTCCTGTTCGTAGTGGATACCACCCCTTATGCGCTGGCAGTAAAAAAGGCCGAGGCCAATCTGGAGAATGTGATCCAGCAGCTGGGAGCCCAGGGCTCCTCCGTGAAGGCTGCAGCCAGCAGGGTAGGCATCGCCCGCGCCCAGCTCGACAGGGCACTGCGTAACTATAACCGCACACAACGCATCATACACAAGAACCCCGGGGCACTCTCCCAGGTCGACATCGACCGCGTGGAGACCTCCCTGGACCAGGCACGCGAGAACCTGGCCAATGCAGAAGCCAACCTGGAGAAAACAAAAAAACAACTGGGCCCCGCCGGACTAAGAAACCCCCAGTTGCGCATGGCCATCAACGATCTGAACAATGCCCAGATGCAGCTGGACTGGACCCGCATCTACGCTCCCGTCGACGGATACATCGAGAGCTTCAACCTCGACGTGGGGTATTACTGCCAGGCGGGCAAGCCGCTGGCCACCCTTGTCTCCAAGGAAGATCTGTGGATACAGGCCAACTTCAAGGAGAACAACCTGACGAAGATGAAAGAGGGCGACCCTGTGAAGATCCTC
>CAZYQV010000066.1:0-6629 GCA_964649775.1 uncultured Rikenellaceae bacterium | reverse complement strand
GAGAGCGGCTTTTTCTCCTACGACCAGATAGAGGTGAACGGCAAGAAGATCCGGCCCATCGACTTGACGGCCCGTCTTCTCTTCCGGAAATGGAAGCTGAAACCGGGCGAGGAGGACTTTACCGTGATGCGTGTGGAGGTCAGCGGGAAAGAAAAAGGGGAGGAGAAAAAATACGTTCATACCCTCCTCGACCGTTATGACCGTGAGAAGGGGATGATCTCCATGGCCCGCACCACGGGCTTCACCTGTACGGCTCTGGCGCGCCTGATGCTGGAGGGCAGGATAGAAGAAAAAGGGATTATCCCTCCGGAGCAGGTGGCCCGGAAAGAGGAAAATTTTAATTTTATCCTGGATCACCTCCGTGAGAGAGGTGTTGTTTATGAGCAGATAACCCGTTAGAAGAAAGATATTATGAAGAAGATCCTCCTGATATTCGTGACAGGGATGCTGGCGATGAGCCTGCAGGCCCGGGACCTTGTGCTTACCTCGCCCGACGGTCATCTGAAGATGACGATACGCACCGCCGGCGGTCTCTCTTTTGTGATCACCCGCGACGGCAGCACCGTGGTGGAGGCGCCTGCTCTTTCCCTCACTCTGGACGGCCGTCTGCTGCCCGGTGAGAAGGACAAGGTGAGGAAGGCCGTGCGCACCCGCAGGGATGAGGTGCTTCATCCGGTGGTGGCGGTGAAGAACAGTGCTGTGCGCAACAGGTACAACGGTATGGTGCTGCAATACAAAGGAGGGTATGATGTGGAGTTCCGGCTGTTCGATGACGGGGCGGCCTATCGTTTTATCACGCGTTTCCCGGATTCGGTGACGGTGAAGAGGGAGACCGTGCGGCTGCTCTTCCCCGACAGCACGAAGGCTTTTTATCCGCGGGAGGAGAGTTTTTTCTCCCACAACGAAAGGGAATACGTCCACCTCACCCTGCCGGACATCCAGGCGGGCGACCTGGCCAGCCTGCCGGCGCTCTTTGAGGTGCCCGGCGGGCCGGAGGTGCTGCTCACCGAGTCGGACCTGAAAGATTATCCCGGCTTATGGATCACCGGCACGGGCGGCAATATGATCGAAGGTACGTTCCCGTATTATCCGGTGCGTACCGAACAGATACGCGACCGGAACGTCAGGCCGGTGGAGCGGGCAGATTATATGGCCCGCACTGCCGGGACACGCTCTTTCCCGTGGCGTGTGCTGGCCATCGCCCCGGAGGCCAAAGACCTGCTGGAGAACGAGATCGTGTACCGCCTGGCTTCCCCCTGCAAGATAGAAGATCCTTCGTGGATACGGCCGGGGCTGGTGGCCTGGGACTGGTGGAACGCGCTTAATGTGTATGGCGTGGACTTCAAATCGGGCGTGAACACTGAAACCTACAAATATTTTATCGACTTTGCTTCGGAGCATGATATCCCTTACATCATCCTCGACGAGGGGTGGTACAAGCTGGGCAACCTGCTGGACCTCAACCCCGACGTGGATATGCCGGAGCTGGTCCGTTATGCGAAAGAAAAAAATGTCGGCATCATCCTGTGGGTGGTATGGAAGACGCTGGACGATCAGATGACGGAGGCGCTCGACAAGTTCGCAGCGTGGGGCGTGAAAGGCATCAAGGTGGATTTCATGCAGCGCGACGACCAGTGGATGGTGAATTATTACCGGCGTGTGGCCGTGGAGGCGGCCAGGCGCCATCTGCTGGTCGATTTCCACGGGGCATACAAGCCCTCCGGTCTGCGGAGGGAGTATCCCAACGTGATCACCCGTGAGGGGGTGAAGGGGCTGGAGAACAACAAGTGGTGCGAATGCATCACGCCGCGGCACAACGTCACGCTGCCGTTCACGCGGATGGTCCCCGGCCCGATGGACTACACTCCCGGGGCCATGGTCAATGCGCACAAAAAGAATTTTTCCGTCTCCTGGGACAGGCCCATGAGCATGACCACGCGTGTGCAGCAGATGGCCATGTATGTGGTGTATGAGAGCCCGCTGCAGATGCTGGCCGATAATCCTTCCAACTACCTGCGGAATGCCGAGTGTCTGGCGTTCATGGCGCACGTGCCCACGACGTGGGACGAGACGCATGCCCTGGCCGGCGAGGTGGGGGAGTATGTGGCGGTGGCCCGCCGCAAGGGTGACAAATGGTACGTGGGCGCCATGAACGGAGAGAAAGCCCGCGACCTCACCCTCGATCTCTCCTTCCTGCCGGAAGGCACGTGGCAGGTGACCCTTTTTGAAGACGGTGTCAATGCGCCGAGATATGCCCAGGACTACCGGAAAAGGGTGATCACCCTCTCCGGGCGGAGCCTGAAGATACACATGGACACCGGCGGCGGCTGGGCAGGGGTGTTCGAAAAAAAATAAGATAAGATGTCAAAAAAACATTTGTCCGGCATCTTCCTCCTCCTGCTGTTGTCTTTCGCGGGAGCGGGGAGGTTACAGGCTCAGATCACCGATCCGCGGGTGCCGCAGGCCGAGGCTTTCCTGCAGCTGCTCGTCGACGGGAAATACAACGAGGCTGAGACCCGTTTCGATTCGGTGGTGGCTGCGCGCCTGCCGGCGCCGCTGTTGCAGCAGGTGTGGGAAAGCCTGCAGAAACAGGTGGGCCGCTTTCAGGAGTATCTCAGGTACTCCATCGGACGGTCGGATCCCTATTTCATGGTTTTCCTGACCTGTCGTTTTGAGAAAAACGTGCTGCTCGACCTCAAGCTGGTCTATGGTGATGACGGCAAGATCACCGGCATCTTTTTCCTGCCGTCCAGAGAGGTAAAGTACCTCCTGCCTCCCTATGTGGACACGACGCTCTTTCATCGTGAGCCGCTCACCTTCGTGACGGATACCTTCCGTCTGCACGGAGAGCTGACCACCCCTGCCGGGCATCAGATCTATCCCGTGGTGGTGCTGGTGCAGGGGTCGGGACCCAGCGACATGGACGAGACCATCGGTCCCAACAAAATCTTCCGCGACATTGCCTACGGTCTCTCCTCCCGCGGCATCGCTGTGATCCGTTATAACAAACGCACTCTTGAGTACCGCCGCTCACTGGATGCCGACACCCTGACGGTGTGGAGTGAGACCATTGCCGATGCCGTGTCGGCGGTGAAGCTGGCAGAGCAGATCCCCGGCGCCAACGGGGTTTTCCTGCTGGGACACTCGCTGGGAGCTTACCTGGCACCTCGCATTGCAGGACAGACAAACGGTCTGACGGGACTGATCCTGCTGGCCGGGAATACGCGCCCGCTGGAAAAACTTATCCTGGATCAGGTGGAGTACCTCTTCTCGCTCGACACCCTCACCGCCGTCGAGAAAGTACAGCTGGACAGCCTGCGCAGGCAGGTGGAACGCATCCGCAGGGGTGAGATCACCCGCGACACCCCTGCCCGCGAACTGCCCCTCTCGCTGAACGCCTCCTACTGGCTCGACCTGCGGGATTATGATCCCGTGAAAGAGGCGAAGAAGCTCTCCCTGCCCATGCTCATCATGCAGGGGGGCAGGGACTATCAGGTGACCACCGTCGATTTCGGGGAGTGGAAACACGGCCTCGCCAGCCGCAACTATGTGGATTTCAGGTTTTATCCCGACCTGAACCATCTTTTCATTCCCGGCGAGGGAAAGAGCATGCCCGTGGAATATATGCGGCCGGGCCATGTGCCGGAGAAGGTGATCCGCGATATCACGGAATGGGTGAAGACAGTGGCAAAGTAGGAGACCTGTCCATCCGTGCAGGATGTCCCGGCGGGTAAAATGCATGAGGTCCGGAAAAATAATAATTGTACTATTTTTGAACCTGGTTTTACTTTTCGACTCTTAGACTTTTTGACCTTTTAGACTTACTGTTATGCAGCAATACCTTGACTTGTGTGATCATGTTCTGAAGAACGGTGTCCGGAAGCACGACCGGACGGGGACGGGGACGATCAGTGTCTTCGGCTACCAGATGCGTTTCGATCTGGCCGACGGTTTCCCTTTGCTGACCACCAAGAAACTGCATTACAAATCGATCCTGTATGAGTTGTTGTGGTTCCTGCGGGGGGATACGAACATCAAATATCTGAACGACCACGGCGTGACGATCTGGGATGAGTGGGCCGGTGACGACGGCGACCTGGGGCATATCTACGGTTACCAGTGGCGGTCGTGGCCCACCCCTGATGGTGTGGGTATCGACCAGATCACGCGTGTGGTGGAGTCGATCAAAAACAATCCCGACTCGCGGCGCCACATCGTCAGCGCCTGGAATGTGAGCGAGCTGGAGAACATGGCCCTGCCGCCCTGCCATATCCTGTTCCAGTTCTATGTGGCCGACGGCAGGCTCTCGGTACAGCTTTACCAGCGCAGTGCCGACATCTTCCTCGGCGTGCCTTTCAATATTGCTTCCTATTCGTTGCTGTTGCTGATGATGGCCCAGGTGACGGGCCTGCAGCCGGGCGAGTTCATCCACACCCTCGGCGATGCCCATATCTACCTGAACCATATCGAGCAGGTGAAACTGCAGCTGACACGGAAACCCTATCCGCTGCCTGTCATGCACCTTAACCCTGAGAAAAGGAGCATTTTTGATTTTGAGTATGAGGATTTCACACTTGAAGGGTATCAGGCCCATCCACACATCAAAGGAGAGATCTCGGTATGACGGAAAAGAAAAAGACCCTCTCGATCATCGTGGCGGTGGCGGAGAACATGGCCATCGGGAAAGACAACAAATTGTTGTGGCACATCTCCGGTGATCTCAAACGCTTTAAGAGGATCACCTCCGGCCATCCGGTGATCATGGGAAAGAGGACATGGGAGTCGCTGCCGTTCCGGCCGCTGCCCGGCAGGATGAACATCGTCCTCACCGACGTGCCGGGAGAACAGATAGAAGGAGCCGTGACGGTCTACTCCATCCGCGAAGCAATAGAAAAATGTCCCGCGGGAGAGGAGTGCTTCGTCATGGGCGGCGGATCGGTGTACCGGCAGTTCCTGCCCCTGGCCGACAGGTTGTACATCACCCGCGTGAAAAGATCCTTTGAGGCGGACACCTTTTTCCCGGAGATCGATGAGAAGGTGTGGGAGCTGGTATCGCGCGAGGAGATCGGCGATGATGAAAGTGTTCCTTTCGATTACGAATATCTGATCTATCACAGGAAAGCCTGAAGCAGCAGCGGATGGACCTGTGCTGTGGCGGAGAAGGCAAAAAATCTTTTTCCTGTTTAAACCTTTTTTCTTTTCAGGTATCAAACCAGTGAGTTCCGGGAAAAAGTTCCGGATCGTTTGAATGAATAACCTAAAAAGTAAAGCTATGAAAACAAGAAAATGGATTTTTCTGCTCACGCTGACGGCCGGGGTGGCCCTGTTCTTCACCTCCTGTGAAAAGCATGATACGGGCACCATGGCCAAGGTGAGTGAAGACGAGGTGGCAACGGCCGAAGACAATATGCTGATGGAGGCCCTGCTGGATGATGCCATGGATGAGGCCGACAGGGCCGTGATCACGGTGGATGACTGGATCTATAACAGCGACGGCTCCACGCTCAAGTCGGCCACGGTGGATACCTGTCCCATGATCACGGTCGATCATCCCGATTCGACCCGTTGGCCCAAGGTGATCACCATCGACTACGGTGACCTCTGCACCGGCTTTTACGGCCATACGCGCAGCGGCAGGATCATCATCACCATCTGGGGCAGGTATATGAAACCCGGCTCCAAAAGGGTGGTCGCCCTGGAAGATTACTACATGAACGGTATCCATGTGGAAGGCACACGGACGGTGATGAACGAAGGACGCAACAACGCCGGTAACCTGGTGTTCAGTGTCGAGCTGAAGGACGGGAAGATCACGAAGAACGACACCATGATCATGACACGCGAGTATGTGCGTTTCCGTGAGTGGGTCGCCGGCGAGAAGACCCGCAACAAATGGGATGATGTCTTCTTCATCACCGGGGAGGCCTCGGGGGTCAACTACAGAGGTCATGCCTATCACAAGACCATCGTCAACCCCCTGGAGTGGGCCCGCACCTGCCGGTTCATCAAGAGCGGAACGGTCTCCATACGCATCGACGACATGCCTCCCTTCACCCTCGACTACGGTGACGGCACCTGCGACAACAAAGCCACCATCACCCGCGGGGATGTGACCAAGGAGATCGAGCTGAAGTACCATCCGCGGAAGATCAGATAGCACGGGGCATCCCGCAAAGGAAGGAACAGAAGTTTTTCACTACTTTTGTAAAAGTACTTAATAATGCCGGCATTTGATGCCGGCATTATTAATTGTATATCAGGATGATATATCCTATATGCAAAAACACCAACTACGTAGGCAGCTACGTAGTTAACTACGTAGTTCCTCTGATCATCCTCAGGAAGGAGGCGGTAATCTGCTCAATATCAGTCTCCTGGTGCAGCGTTTTAACGTATGCGCTGCCGACGATCGCCCCGTCAAGCCATTGACATGCCTGTGAGAAAGTGGTATGGTTGGAGATGCCAAAGCCGGCCACGAGGGGGTTGCAGAGGTGCATCTCCCGGAGCCGCCGGAAATACTCCGTCTGTTCTTCGGAGAAGCGCTCTTTTGCTCCTGTGGTGGAGCGGGAGGAGACGACATACAGGAAGCCTTCGCTGTGGTCGTCCAGGTAGCGGATGCGTCCGGGCGG
>CAZYQV010000065.1:0-7116 GCA_964649775.1 uncultured Rikenellaceae bacterium | reverse complement strand
ACAGCAACATCGAGGGGGAAGATACCGGCGTGGCCGTACTGCGTTTCCGCAACGGCGCTGTGGGCATCATCGGCGGGGCTACATCCATACAACCTCCGCAACCCCGGAAGATCGAACTGCATGGGACAAAGGGGACGGCGAAGATAACCGACAATGATGTGGAGATCGTGGATGCTGCGGGGAACCCTTTGCAGAAAGGGGAGAAAACAACATCTCCCACGGGCGCCTCCAGTCCCCTGGCAGGGTTCTCCCCGGAGCCCCACCGGGATCAGTTCACCGCAATCGCAGAAGCCATACGGCAGGGTGATGATCCTCCCCTGAGCGGGGAGGAGAGCATGCGGTCACTGGCCGTGGTGCAGGCTGTTTATGCATCGGACCGGACCGGTCTTCCTGTACAGATGAAAGATTTTTTAAAACCAAAATAACTACTTCCATGAAAAAACTTTGGGTTTCTTTTCTCGTTTTTTTTCCTCTGATCGCTGCGGCCCAGAGAGCCACCATCCGTGAGGAGACCGTTGCCATGAAAACCTATATGTATTCCGATCCGGATCCCGTACCCAATATCGGTATTATCTATCCATGGTTTCGTTTTGACGGGTTTACCAACCACCCGGAGCAGAGAGAGTATAAGATGGTGATCCTGGAGAACCCCTGGGTGAAGGTGTATGTGATGCCGGAGGTAGGGGGTAAGATCTGGGGGGCTGTCGAGAAATCCACCGGCGGGGCTTTTCTCTATTACAACCATGTGGTGAAGTTCCGGGATGTGGGGATGCGGGGTCCCTGGACGTCGGGGGGGCTGGAGTTCAATTTCGGGGCGATCGGCCATGTGCCCACCGGCGCCTCGCCCATCGACTACACGCTGAAAGAAAACGCCGACGGCAGTGTCTCCTGTACGGTGGGAGCGATCGACCTGCCCTCGCGCACCCGCTGGAACGTGGAGATACGTCTCGAAAAAGACAAAGCTTATGTTGAGACGCGGGCCACATGGGTGAACACCTCTCCCCTGGCTACCGGCTATTATCACTGGATGAATGCTGCGGCCAAGGTTGCCGGCAACCTGCATTTTATTTATCCCGGCGATCATTATGTAGGCCACGGCGGCGAGGTGGGCACATGGCCGGTAGAGGATGGCCATGACCTCTCATGGTACCGGAACAATACTTTCGGAGGCTCCAAGTCGTACCATGTGGTCAATGCCTATGCCAACTTCTTCGGGGGCTATTGGATGGAGGACGGCTTCGGCTTCGGGCACATGTCCACCTATGATGACAAACCCGGTAAAAAGTTGTGGATATGGGCCCTCTCACGTCAGGGGATGATCTGGGAAGGTCTTCTCTCCGACAGCGACGGGCAATACATCGAGTTCCAGTCCGGCAAGCTGTTCAACCAGGCTGCCTACAGCAGCACCTTCACCCCTTTCAAGCACAAGATCTTCCCGCCGTATGATGCGGATGTGATGACGGAAAGATGGTTCCCCATCGTTGGTACGGGGGGGATGATGGCAGCATCGCAGTATGGCGTGATGAACGTGGAGGAGCGTGACGGGAAGAAAGTGGTAAAGATCAGTGCCCTGCAGGCGTTGAAGGACACCCTGACCGTTACGGCCGGCGGAGAGGTGGTGGCAGAGAAGGTGCTTACACTGGACCCTTTGCTGCTGGACAGCCTCTCTTTTGATCTGCCGGCAGGAGAACAATACAAAATCACCCTGGGGGGGCATAAACTGACTTACTCCTCGGCCCCGGAAGACCGTTATGTGGACCGGCCGCTGGAGCCCAATCCTGATTTTAACTGGGAGTCGGCCTACGGGCACTATGTGAAAGGCTTTGAGGCTGAGAAACAACGCCGCTATGAGGAGGCACTGAGAGAATATGATCTGAGCCTGGAAAAAGAGAAAGCCTTCTCACCGGCCCTGAACAGGAAAGCTCTGTTGCTTTTCAGAAGAATGGAATACGAGGGTGCTAAAGAACTGGCAAAGCGCTCACTGGCCGTCAACACCTATGATCCGCTGGCCAATTATGTATACGGGTTGAGTTGTGATAAACTGGGAGAGACAGCCAATGCCCGCAGCGGCTTCTCCATCGCTGCGGGTGATGTGGCATACCGCTCTGCCGCATACACCGAACTGGCGCGGTCGTATTTCAGGGAAAACGATCTGGCTACATCCCTGCACTATGCCGTTAAGGCAACAGGATACAATCGTTTTAACATACCTGCTTACGAGTTGCTGGCAATGATTTACCGGAAAAGCGACCGGCATGCGGATGCGGAAGCAGTGCTGGAGAAGCTCTCCCTGCTTGATCCGACCCTCCATTTTACCGGCTTTGAAAAATATCTGTCGGGCGGGGAGACAAAAGAGGATCTGCAGGCTTCTTTCCGGAATGAGCTGCCGGTACAGTATTATACGGAGCTGGCTTTGTGGTATCATGATCTGGGATGTGAGAAAGAGGCAGGAGAGGTGCTGCGGCTGGCTCCCGAAGATCCTCTGATCTTTTTATGGCGGGCGAAGACCGATGCCGGGGAGAGGGATGCCTGGTTGCAGAAGGTGCTGGATGCCCCTGTGAAGATGGTCTTCCCTTACCGGGCGGAGACAGCGGAGATCCTGGAGCAGTTTGTCAGGATGAAGGACCATTGGAAGCTGAAATATTACCTGGGTCTGATCTACTGGAACGTGGGGCGTGATGCAGATGCCCGGAAGCTGTTTGATGCTTGCGGAGAAGCTCCTGACGAGGCTGTTTTCTGGCTTGCCAAAGCAAAGCTCTTCAGCGATGATGATGCCGTGGTGCTGCAGAGCGTGAAAAAGGCGACCGCGCTGGATCCCGGCAGCTGGCGGGCCGCCCTGGCCTACATAAGGTATATGACGGACCATGATAAACCGGCAGAGGTGATCCGCCTGGCGGAGAAGTTCGTGAAGAAATATCCCGAGCAGCCTGCGCTGGGACTGGCTTATGCCAAAGCGCTCATCCGTGCGGGAGAGTACCGCAAAACCATTCAGTTCCTGGATAAATATATCGTGCTGCCTTTCGAAGGAGCTGTGGCCGGCAGGATGTTGTATCATGAGGCCTGCCTGCGGGCCGGGCTGAGCGACCTTGAAAAGAAAAAATATACCTCCGCCGTTACCTATCTGCAAAAAGCAAAAGAATGGCCTGAGAACCTGGGTGCCGGCAAGCCTTACGATGTGGATGAGCGGGCAGAGGACTATCTCACCGGGATCGCTTACGAGAGACAAGGGAAAAAGAAGGAGATGACGGCCTGGTACCGTAAAGCTGCCGGATATCAGAAACCGGAGAAGCTGAGGGAGAACTCGAAGCTGATCTTCCAGCTGCTGGCCCTGAAAAAACTGGGTCGCGAAGAAGAGGCAAAAACACTTCTGGAGGAGTACCTGAAAAAATCTCCTGACAACCCCTATCTCCAATGGGTGTCGGCTGTCTACCGGGCAGAGATGGACGAAGCGGGAAAGATAGCAGACAAGCTCCTGGGGATGAGCAGCGGTGAGAACCCGTACGACATATCCTACAGGGACCGGGATTTTGAGATGAGTGTTTACATCGTCTCCGTCCTGTCGAAAGCCGGTAAATAGGAAACAGAAAATTAAAATGATAAAGAACAGAAGCTCATATCCCATTATCCTCGTTGTCGCAGCGTTGTTGACAGGCCTTTTGTTGCCCGGCTGTACTAATGAGAGTGAGAGCCGGGTTGCTAACCTGCGATGCGAATACCTGAAAGACCCCATGGGGCTGGACAGGGCTCAACCCCGTTTTTCCTGGAACATTCTTTCCGTACGGCGGGATGTGCATCAGTCGGCCTTCCGTATCCTTGTCTCGGATGATAAAGATGCTTTGCTGAAAGGAGTGGGAAACACATGGGACAGCGGCTGGGTTACCTCGGACGATCAGGTGAACATCGTTTATCGGGGAAAACCGCTGATGAGCGACCGTACCTATTACTGGAGTGTCTCTGTCCGCGATGAGAAAGGGAAGGAGAGCGCCCCGGCGGAACCTGCTTTTTTCCATACCGGCCTGTTGCGCGAAAGCGACTGGAAAGGCTTCTGGGTGGGGGCCGGTGATACGGCGATCTCTTCTCCTCTTTTCCGGAAGCCTTTCAGGCTGGAGAAAGAGGTGCTGAGTGCCTTTGTGCATATCACCGGTCTGGGGAACTACGAGTTTTACCTGAACGGCAGGAAGGTTGGTGATCATTTTCAGGATCCCACCCTGACGGATTACCGGAAGAGGGTGTTATATACCACCTGGGATGTCACGGATCTGCTGCGGAAGGAGGAAAACGTTGCGGGCGTATGGCTGGGCAACGGTGCCTACCGTCTGAAGAAGGTGAAAGGCCGTTACAGCTGGGGCGACGGAGGCCGTTTTTCGGACACGCTCTGTTTCCTGATGCAGATGAACATCACTTTTACCGACGGCAGCTGTCTGGAGATCGTCTCTGATACGTCCTGGCGTTATGCCGCCGGTCCTGTTGTCTTCAATAATTTTTACGGTGGTGAGGACTATGATGCCCGCCGGGAGCAGCCGGGGTGGGCGGCGCCGGGTTTCGACGCCTCCTCCTGGCAGAGGACCGTGGTGGCGGAAGGTCCGGGGGGTGTCCTGCGGGCACAGCTCCTCCCGCCGGTGCGGGTGATCCGTACGCTGACGCCGGTGGCTTCGCTCCATCCTTCTCCGGGGCTCTATCTGTTTGACCTGGGGCAGAACATTCCCGGCTGGTGGCGTCTGCGGGTGCGGGGAGATGCCGGCGTGACCGTGCGTGTACGGGGAGCCGAGACGCTCAACGACTCTCTCTTCCCCAAGCCCCTGACGGCGGGAGACCGTCTTTCGGAAAAATTCAATTACCATGCTGAGGTGTGGACCAGTTATACGCTGCGGGGAGGGGCGACGGAGGTGTGGGAACCGCGTTTCTTTTACACCGGTTTTCGTTATCTGGAGGTGCGGGTGGATGATCCTGCGAAGATCGATTCTCTCGCTGTCGAAGGGCGGGCGGCCCACACCGCCCTGGAGACTGCGGGTCGTTTTGTCAGCTCCGACACCCTGATCAACAGGATCCACCGGGCGACGGTGTGGGCACAGATCGCCAACACTTATCACTATCCCACCGACTGTCCCCACCGGGAAAAAGGAGCTTATACGGGAGACGGCCAGGTCATCGCCGAGGCTTCGCTGCATGATTTCCGGATGGGAGCCTTTTATACCAACTGGCTGGAAGATATGCGGGAGGCACAGGAGGAGAACGGACGTATCCCCAATACGGCGCCGGCGCTGGTGGGTGGTTACGGCGGCGGCGTGGCGTGGGGCAGTGCTTACCTCCTCATCCCCTGGTGGATGTATCAGTATTATGACGACGTGCGGGTGCTGAAAGAGCATTATCCCACGATGAAGCGTTATGTGGAGTACCTGCGGCGGCTGGCCCGCACCGATGCACATCCCGAAGAACCGTATATCATCAATTTCTTCGGTGGCTACTGGTATTGTCTGGGTGAGTGGTGTGCCCCCGGACAGCGTGACGGCCCCAACCACCCTGTGGTGAGCACACTCTATTATTATCTCGATGCCACTCTCCTGTCGCAGATCGCCGGGGTGCTGGGAGAGGAGGCCGATGCCCGCAGGTACAGGGCGCTGGCCGATACTGTCAGGAGAGCTCTCAACGACAGGTTCCTGGATCCTGCTACCGGCCTGTACGGTACCGACAGTACCTATCAGACCTACCAGTTGCTGGCCCTGGCTGCCGGCGTGGTGCCCGGCGAGACAGAGATGAAGGTGTTCAGAACCCTTGAGCAGGATATCATCCGCCGCGGAGGTCACCTGAACACCGGTATCCTCGGCACCAAATACCTGTGGCATGTGCTGCCCCGTTATGGTCGTCCCGGCCTGGCCTGGACCATCATCAAACAACACTCTTTCCCTGGCTACGGCTACTGGATCGACAAGGGGGCGACAACCCTCTGGGAAGAGTGGTCGGGCGTACACTCACACAACCATCAGATGTTCGGCTCGGTGGATGAGTTCTTTTACAAGCATCTGGCCGGCATACGGTCGCCGGAGGAGGGCTCCACGACACGGGGATACAGGCATGTGCTGATCCATCCCTATATCCCGGAAGATCTGGAAAGTGTGGAGGCCTCGGTGAGAACGGTGAGCGGGGTGGTGGCCTCTGCCTGGCATCACCACGGCGACAGCCTGCAGCTCAGGGTGACCATCCCGGCCAACAGCGAGGCTACGGTCGTTGTCCCGTTGTTGGGGATGAAGCATGTTGTGCTGACAGAAAGCGACAGGAAGATATGGGAAGATGGCAGATACCGGAAAGGGGCAGAAGGGATCCGGGAAGTCCGGCAGGAAAAGGATCATCTCAGCGTGGTCACAGGATCAGGGGAATACGTGTTCGTATTGTCCGGAAAATGACCCTTTGCCATCCTCTCCGGGGAGAGTCAGATGGCTTCCAGGTCATGGAGGACAGCACCATATTCCTGTCTGATCTTACCGGATGAGGTGCTGTCGATGACTGTCCGGAGTTTTTTCTTCAGCGTCTCAATGGCATAGCGGTCAAACCAATACATGTTCTTCTTCATCGAAGCCGTCACGCTGTCTGTGAGGACCTCCATATCCTCTTCCTTATAAAGGGAAGCATGTTTCTGCTGTTCGAGCACAAATGTCAGCATGGTCACATAAGCTGTCCTGATCGTCGGGAAACTGCCCTTCATGATCTGATCCGCTTTGGCAGTGGAAGCGTTTATTTTATAAGCGAGATCGAGCATCTTCTGTGTGACGGTGAGACCGAAGAGGTAGAGCATGGTCAGCTCTTTGTCGTAGTACTGTTCTTTGCCATAAAGATTGGTGTAGATACGTACCAGGTCGCTCTGTATGCCCAGAAAAGCCTGGACGCGGTAGGCTTTGTCCCGCAGGGGAATGGTGTCGTTCTCAAGGAAAGAGAGATTGTCCATGCTTATAAGATGCCGGAAAAGTTTTCCCGACCTCTTGCTGTCATAACGGGGTAACGCAAGAAAGTCGGCAGACTTGACCTCATCAAGGGTCTCGACAGCATTAAAGAAATCATTGTTGTTCCAGATGCGGTCACAATCCGGCATGCCCATTTTTTCGTATTTTCTGATCGTGTAAG
>CAZYQV010000064.1:0-6321 GCA_964649775.1 uncultured Rikenellaceae bacterium | reverse complement strand
GAATGATGGAAAAAAGAGTATACCTCTTTGTCAACTTTAGTCACTTGTAACTTTAGTCACTTGTAACTTTAGTCACTTATAACTTTTAATCTTATTCCCCTCTTATCCGGCAGATGAAAACAAGAAAGATCATAATACTTCTCTTCCTGGCGACGCTCTTCATCCCGCCCTCTTTCGCCTGCCGTTTCACCATCCGTGAGATCGGCTACACGCCTCTGCAGCTGCAGACCTATATCATGCAGCTGGAGGTGGATACCGTTGCGAGGAAAGATCTCTTCAGGGAATTTCTTGTGGTGGCCGATGACCACAGTGCCACTGCCAACATACGTTACCGGATCACCCATAAGGAAGGCCGCAGGGAGGCCGTGATAGCGCTCAGGAACACCAGGGGGATCACCCTGGCCTCAACGACCCTCACTTCCCCGGGAGAGATAGAGTCTTTCTACCGCAAAGTGCTCTTTTCGCCCTTGCAGCGTACCCTCGAGAGACAGATCGGAAATGTCTTTGCTTTCCTCGTATGTTTCTGTGATCCCGGTGACAGGGAGGTGGACAGCCGGGTGGAAAAAGCTTTGGAACAGTTCCGCAAGCTGGCCCCCACCCTCGATAAATCGGTGAATGAGGAGATCATGAAGATCGTCGTTCCTGCTGCCGGCAGGAAAAATGAGGAGATCCTCCTGCGGGCTGCAGGGGCTGACCCCCGCGGCAAAGATCCTGTGGTGATGGTCCTCTACGGCCGGGGGCGCCTGGCCGGTGCCCCCCTGGAAGGAGAGGAGATCACAAAAGACAATATCCTCAACCAGCTGGTGATGCTGGGCACCGACTGCGAGTGCGGCATCGACCTGAGTCCCCTGCTGAGGCGGGCGATACCGCTGCAGTGGACGAAGAAGATGGGGCAGGCTGCCGCCGACATGCTGGGCATAGACGTGGGCAACCCCATGGTGCTCACCGAGATGAGCAAGATACTCTCCAAAGAGCCCACCACTACCGTCGACGAAGCCCTCACCTTTGCACCCCGTACCATCGACCTGGACAAGGCCCTGGGGAAGAATAAAAGCAAGACCGTACCGGAGGAAGACCATCCCTCCAAAGCACTCAACAGAACATTATGGATCACCGGAACGTTCTTCCTGCTCCTGCTGCTGGCAGGAACAATCCTTTTTTTCGTAAAAAAACGGTGATCAACAAGTCCTATAACCAGAAACTGTAGGTAAGCTTGGCGATGAACTGGTTCGATTGGAACCCGAAACGGTCTTCCACATCCTGTGCTACATTGTGGTTGTAAACGATGAAGAGATCGCCCTTAGGCGTAAAGGTCCACCGGAAACGTGTGTTGGTACCGATCGACTTGCTCATGTTATCGTACTGGATGAAGGAGCTGAGCTGCATATCGGAAGTGAAGTTGAGCTGCAGACGTCCGCCGAAAAGAGTCTGGTCAAAATCTCCGTCGGGATTGTTGGCAAGATTCTTAGCGATGTTTCGTTCATAGTTCAGCTCAAGGACCATCCACGTGAAAGGCCGCAGGAAGAGCTGCAGCTCGATCTGGTCGAGCCATCCTTCGTAGAATCCCCCATACCAGTAGGTTATCTGTCCGTTCACCGGGCGTTTGGTGGCGGTCTCCAGCTCCACACGGGAACGCAGCCAGTGGTAACCGCCGGCAGGGATGACCACCCCCGGAGAGATCTCGAAAGGCTCTTTCAGGAACTCACCCGCCGGTTTCAGGTTGAACTCGAAACGGTCGCCGCTCTCCATACGGAAATGAATGGGCGCCGTGAACACCGTATAGCTCTCCCAGTGGCTGTCCAGGTCAGTGACCAGGTAGTAGAACGACTCGAAGAAGAACTGACGGATGAACTTGATGTTCGCCGGGCGGGGCATATAATCCACTGAGAGGGAATAGGCATAGATACCGCGCCGCGGCACAAAACCAAGCGAAGGATTGAAATCGGTCCCTACCCGCCGGAAAGAGCCGAAAATATCCCATTTGTCGTTGGGATAATCCACGGTGAGGCCGAATGCCGACCGGTCGCCGGCAAGGTCCTCCCGCCAGTTGTACAGGCCCCACACACCTGCCAGCAGGTTCTTGTCGCCCCGGTAGTGACTGGTGCGGTAGGTGAAGTCGACGCCGGCCATGGCGCTGCCACTGAGCCCCGACGGATCGCCTAAGGTGGCGATCATGCCCACCGTCGACTCTTTCATGATGTTCTGCTTGACCCGCACCACCCCCAGGTTGGTGGGGGAGAGGGTGGTGTCCAGCTTGCCCATGTGGGTCATCAATGCACCGAAATTGGTTTTGTTCACCTTGCCGTTGATCTTGCCTCCCACCACCAGCGGCACCTCGTTGCCCTGGTACAGGCCGATGCGGCGGCTGTTGAACGGCAGCAGGGAATGGGGCGAGAGACCCAGTCCGAAGGAATAGATATCCGCCCCTTCCAGGAAAAATTGTCTTTTCTCGGGAAAGAAGAGGGAAAAACGGGTCAGGTTGGTGCGGCGTGTGTCCACCTCGGTCTCGGCAAAGTCGGTGTTGACCGTCAGCTGCGCCGTGATCTCGGGGGTGATGCGCTGGATCATGTCGAGGCTGGGCTTCCAGTCATACACCCTGCTCTCGCCAGCCTGGCGGCTGATATCGCCCACCAGCGAGGGCTTGATCGTCATGCCTATGCCCAGGTTGAACGGAGGGAGATCCTCCAGGAGGCCGGCGACGATCACCTGCGCCACATTGTAGTCCATCCGTGCACCGCTCCAGCGGTCGGTCTCCTGCAGGCGCTGTATACGCCGCTCTATGTTGAATCCCCAGGAATGAAGATCCTTGCGGAAGGTGAGGCTGCGTACAGGGATACGCACCTCCAGCGACCAGTAGTCGGGACCGCGGTGTGTCTTGGCATCCCAGATACCGTCCCAGTTCTGGTCCTCGTGCTCGCCGTGTTTTTCCGACAGGGCATCGTAACGGGCACCGTTGGGGTTGACCGCGAAGATATACCCCGTCCGGCCGTCCAGATAGGTGTCAAAAGCAAACTTGATATAATCCTCGCCGCGCAGGTAAGAGTCTTTGGCCTTCGAGAAAGAGACGATCTTGTCCGGGTGGTCGTCGTAACAGACGATCCCCAGGATGATCTCCTTCTCGGTGGCCAGCACCCGCACCACCGTGCGGAAGGTGGGGGTGCCTCCCTCCACAGGCTCCACCATCGTCAGGTTGCTGATAGAGTCGGCCGAGCGCCAGCAGGCCTCATCCACCACACCGTCAAAGACAAAGCCTCCGGTATTGCTGCCGGCATGCAGGACAAGCCTGCTGCCCTCCTGCGCTGAAAGGGAGATCGCCTGTAAAATGAGGAGAGTAAAAATGAGAAATCCTGTCCGCTTTTTCATATCATCACTTTTCCCGGCTCCAAAAATATAATTTTATAGATACGTGCAGAACTTTTGACCTTCCATGCTCCGGACTTAGCAGGATAACACATACAGTATCAGCGAAATAATGTTTCTGAATTTTTTTTCAGGATACCTTACGCCCCGCCATCCGAAAGGACAACCCTCCTTTTTATCAGTAAAAACTCTCCTGCCGGAGCCCGCAACTATAATGTTTTCTTCCTATTTTCGTTATCTGAAACAAATACTTTTTATGACCGTTGCCCTCCTCACATCCCGTCATATCCCCGAAGATGACCGGCTCTTTCACCATCTGGCGGTGACCCTTGCCGGCGCCGGGCATGATGCTGTGATGATCAGCAGCAGGGGAGAGGAAGAGGTGAAGAAAAAAGGAGTGCGTATCCGGGCTTTTGACGGCAGCAGCATGCACCGCAGGGAGAGGAAAGAGCGTTTCATCAGGATCCTCGGGGAGACAGCTCCTGCCGCGGTCCTGTGTGCCGATCCTTTTTCGGTACATGCTGCATATACATACCGGAAAAGATCCGGGGGAAAGGTGCGTATCCTCTATGATATTACCGAATGGTACCCCTCAAAAAAAGAGCTCTCCCGCCATGCGTTGTTTCTGAGGCCCCTCCTTTTCCCGGTCTATCTTCTTTATAACCTGCAGGCCGCAGCCCGGAGCGACGCCTTTCTCTTCGGCGAATGGTACAAGAGCCGGCCTTACCGCATATTTTTTCCCCGCAGGGAGCACCTATCCCTGCCATACTATCCCGATCTGAGGTACATCCCCTATACAGAACCCTCTTTCTCCGGGAAGATGCTGCGGCTTACCTATAACGGCAAGCTGAGCCGTGAGAAAGGATTCGGTCGTTTCCTCGATGTTGTCAGGATGCTGGCAGAGAGAAGGCCCGCCCTCGTGATCAGGGTGAAGGTGATCGGCTGGTATGCGGATGAACGGGAAAAGAAGATCCTGGAGAAAAAGCAGGCCGATATGCCCGGCAGGGTCCGTATCACACATCACCCTTTCCTGGAATATCATGAATTCCTGCAGATGATCCGGGATATTGACCTTTTCTTTGATCTCCGGAGAGGTGATCCCGAGAACCAGCGGTGCCTTCCCATCCGGATCTTCCTGTATGCCGCGCTGGGCCGCCCCGTTATTTTCACCAACCTGAAAGCCCTGCGCCGCGAGGTGGAGACAGCGCGTTTCGGCCGGCTGGTCAATCCGCGTGATACGGCGGCCGTCGTACGGCTGGTGGAGGAATATCTCGACGACCGGCAGCTGTACCTTGCACATTGCCGCGAGGCACGGCGACTGGCCGAAGAACGCTACAACTGGTCGGCTGTCAGCGGTCATTTCATCACTTTTCTTGAAAAAACAACCGTCTCATGATCCTCTCGAAGAACACCCTCTCCACTATCCTGACGCGTGCCGTGGTGCTCACGATCAACTTCCTGCTGGTGGTCTTCACCGCGCGGGTGTGGGGCAGCGAGGGGAGAGGGCTCATCGCCCTGATCATGGCAGATGTGGCGATCATTGTGATCCTCAACAATGTCTTCTCCGGAGCCACGGTGGCCTATCACACCCCGCGCGACGCGGGCAGACGCCTTTTTATCATCGCCTGGGGCGCCTCGCTGGTCACCTCCCTGGCAGGTGCCCTCATCTTCTCCTTTATCCAGGGATTTCAGTATTTCTTCCTCCTCGCCGGTATCTCCCTGCTCACCTCCCTGGCTACGAGCATCTCCTACTTCTGGCTCGGCCGCAACAACATACGCCTGTACAACCTGATGATCCTGCTGCCCCCCCTCCTCCTGATACTCTTCCTGATGGCAGCATATTACGGAGGAGGCATCACGCGCCTGCGCATCTATTTCCTCTCCTGGTTCCTCGCCTACGGGACCGTATGGGCTTTCGGCCTGGCGACCCTCCTGCGCGGCAAGATACACCGTCAGGGGGGTGGCAGCGGACTGATGCGGAGGATGGCAGCCTACGGGATGAAGAGTGAGCTGAGCTATTTCATACAGTTCCTCAACTACCGGCTGGCCTATTTTTTTATCTCCTCCTGGCTGGGACTCTCCCGGCTGGGACTCTTCTCCGTGGCGGTGGCCGTCTCCGAGGCCGTATGGATCATCGGCAAAAGCATATCGGCCATCCTCTATGCCGGCGTGCTCAATGCCTCCGCCCCTGCCGAACGCATCGCCATGACCAGGAAAGCAGCCCTCCAGGGCTTCCTGCTCACCCTGCCGGCACTGATCCTCCTGGCTTTCGTGCCCGAGAAGGTGTACCTCTTCCTTTTCGGTGCGGAATTCCACGGCGTACGCATGATGGTCCTCTACCTGATGCCGGGCATCCTGGCCGTCGCCGTAGCCAACATCATCGGACACTACTTCTCCGCTACGGGGCAGATGAACATACTGATCATAAAATCCTCTCTCGCACTGGCCGTTACCGTCGTTCTGCTGGTGCTCTTTCTGAAAAAGTACGGCCTCGTGGCCGCCTGCCTTACCATCGATATCACCTATCTGGTCATTCTCGCATACCTGGGCACCCGCTTCCTGAAGGAGGTCCGGAAAGTGAAAGAGAACAGCAGAGAGTGAGAAGCTTTGCCGGCGTCGGGAAGATTCTTTATATTTGGGAGAAACCAGAAAAATTCGGATAATGTTTGTTAAGGACCGTCTTCCTTTGCTGCTCATTGCTGTCCTTGTCCTGCCTTTCTCTTTCCTCTCCCAGGCACAGGTGAACAATTTTCTTTTCAGCGGATACATGCGGTCGGGCTTCGGATTGGACGGCCATGGACATCCCATGGATGTCTTTCGGGCCCCCAATGCCGAGGCCAAATACCGGCTGGGCAACGAGGCCGAGGCCTACATGGAGACCCTTTTCGGTTACAAGACGAGCGACGGGGATAAGATGAATCTGGAGACCTACGTACGTTTTGCCTTTGTCACCCCCACGAG
>CAZYQV010000063.1:0-4399 GCA_964649775.1 uncultured Rikenellaceae bacterium | reverse complement strand
ATATCAGAACCTGCTTAACCAGCAGCATGTCAGGCTGGGGTTCACCCTGCCCATCCTCGACTGGGGCCTGAACAAAGGCAAATACAAGCTGGCCCAGTCGAACCAGGAGGTGGTGAAAACCAATATCCAGCAGGCGAAGATCGACTTTGAACAGGAGGTGATCCTCAACGTGGCACAGTTCAACCTGCAGGACGACCAGGTAGCCATCGCCGCCAAAGCCGACACCATCGCCCGCAAGAGATATGAGGTCACGAAACAACGTTTTCTGATCGGCAAGATCAGTGTGCTCGACCTGAATGTGGCCGACTCGGAGAAAGACGTGGCACGGCGCGGTTACATCAGTGCCTTGCGGCAATACTGGAGCTATTTCTACGGACTGCGCCGTCTCACCCTGCACGATTTTCTCGGGGGGAGCGATCTGTCGGAAGACTTCGAAAAACTGGTGGAATAAAGGATGACTGCCGTAAAGGGATTATTTTCAACCGAGAACGGCATTTCCACATAAATTACCCTTTATCAAGAGAATGGCCGGTTTTTTTTAAAAAAAATCCTATCTTTGCCCGACATTTTTCAAGAGTATAGGAATTAACATTTTAATTAGCTAGAAAATGCAGAACAAAGGGGCTATTCTTGTACTGGCCGTTACACTGGTCATTGTCAGTATTTATCAACTTTCTTTCACGGCTGTAACCTACAAGGTAAAACAGGATGCCAAAGAATATGCGCAGGGTGATCTGAACAAAGAGTTGCATTATCTGGATTCCATCGCCAGTCTGCCGCAAGAAAAATGGAGTTTTCTGGGAAATACCTTCCGGGAGTGTCAGCAGAAAGAGATCAACCTGGGTCTCGACCTGAAAGGAGGGATGAACGTCATCCTGGAGGTCTCGGTACCCGATATCATCAAAGCACTGTCCAACTACAGCAAGGACACCACTTTCCTCAAGGCGCTGGATCTTGCCGAAGAGTATCAGAAGAGCAGTAGTGAGGATTTCGTGACCCTTTTCGGGAAGGCTTTTGAGGAGATCGCTCCCGGCGCGCGTCTGGCAGCCATCTTCAACACCATGGAGCTGAAAGACAAGATCGATTTTAACTCTACCAATGAGGATGTGCTGAAGGTGCTCCACAAGGAGGTGCAGGATGCCATCGACAACTCTTTTCTGGTGCTGTCCAACAGGATCGACCGCTTCGGGGTGGTACAGCCCTCCATACAGCGGCTCTCCACGCAGGGCCGCATCATGATCGAGCTTCCCGGCGTCAAGGACCCTTCGCGTGTGCGTAAACTATTGCAGGAGACGGCCAACCTTGAGTTCTGGGAGACGTATGAGAATTCGGAGGTGGGACCTTATCTGGTCAAGGCCAACGAGCTGTTGCGTGAGATACTGTCGGCAAAGAAAGACAGTGTCTCTCCGGGCGGAGAGAGTGCCGGTGTCACGGATAAAGGAGAGCAGGCTGCCTCCGTAGAGGAGACGGCCGCGGCACAGGCAGATTCTGTCTCGGCCTCCGACTCGTTGCTGAAGCTGCTGGAGTCGGATACCTCCGCTACTGCCAAGGAGCAGCAGACCTTTGAGGCCTTTAAAAAGGAGAACCCTCTCTTTGCCGTGCTGCGTCCCAATACCATGCGTGACGGGCGGTATGTCCCCGGCTCGGTGGTGGGTTACGCTGTGGCCAGGGATACGGCCCTGGTGAACAAATATCTCAGGATGAAACAGGTACGGGCCCTTTTCCCGAGGAACCTGATCTTCCGCTGGCATTTCAAGCCGTACAAATATGCGCCGGAGCAGAACCTTTTTGAACTGCATGCCCTGAAGGTGACCACACGCGACGGCCGTGCACCTCTCACGGGCGAGGTGATCACCTCGGCACGCGAAGAGTTTGATCAGAACACCGGTCAGGCACGCGTGACTATGTCGATGAATGCCGAAGGATCGAAGGTGTGGGCACGGCTGACACGCGAGAACGTGGGCAGGGCCATCGCCATCGTGCTGGACAATTATGTCTATTCGGCACCGCGGGTCAACTCGGAGATCAAAGGAGGTAACTCTGAGATCACGGGCGACTTCACCATCGATGAGGCAAAGGACCTGGCCAACATGCTCAAGTCGGGCAAGATGCCGGCGCCGGCCAAGATCATCCAGGAGGCTGTCGTAGGCCCCACCCTGGGGAAGGAGGCCATCAGTGCAGGGCTTAACTCTTTTGCCATCGCCTTCCTGCTGGTGTTGATCTATATGATCCTTTACTACAGTCCGCGGGCAGGGGTCGTGGCCGACCTGGCCCTCTTCCTGAACGTCTTCTTCATCCTGGGGGTCCTGGCATCGCTGGGAGCCGTCCTGACACTGCCCGGTATTGCCGGTATTGTCCTGACGGTGGGTATGTCGGTCGACGCCAACGTGCTGATATACGAGCGTATCAAGGAGGAGATGCGCGCAGGAAAGGGGATCAAGAAAGCGATAGCGGAAGGATATAAAAATGCTTATTCGGCCATCATCGATGCCAACGCCACCACCTTCTTTACGGGGGTGATCCTTTATATCTTCGGTACCGGCCCCATCAAGGGTTTTGCCACCACGCTGGTGATAGGTATCCTTACTTCCCTCTTCTCGGCTATCTTCATCACCCGTCTGGTATTTGAAAGGATGCTGACGAAGAACAACAAAATTACTTTCTATACAAAAATGACGGAGAAAGCTTTTTCCAATCTCAACTTTAAGTTCATTGAGAAAAGGAAAATGGCTTATGTCCTTTCCGGCACTCTTCTGGTCATCTCTATAGTCTCTCTGGCGGTGCGGGGACTGAGCCCGGGCATCGACTTCACGGGAGGCCGTACCTACGTGATCCGTTTTGACAAGGCCTATCCTACCCAGGATATTCAGAAAGAGCTGGCCAAAGTGTTCGGCAAGGCCCCGGAGGTCAAAGTATACGGTAATGTCGAACAGATGAAGATCACCACACAGTTTATGATCGATGATCCTTCGGCTGACGACATGGTGGACTCGACCCTTTATACGGGACTGAAACCGTTCCTGGGGGATAATGTCGACTTCCGGATGTTCCAGGAGCATTACAAACAGAGTTCCCAGACCGTCGGACCGACGATCGCTTATGATATCAAGGTGCAGGCTATGTATGCCGTGCTCTTGGCGCTGATCTTCATGTTCCTCTATATCATGCTGCGTTTCCGTGACTGGCGTTTCGGCTTTGGTGCTGTGGGTGCCCTGATCCACGACTCCCTGATCGTACTGGGTACCTTCTCGGTCTTTTACGGCAAGCTGCCTTTCTCGATGGAGATAGACCAATCCTTTATCGCTGCCATCCTGACGGTGATCGGTTATTCGGTGAACGACACGGTGGTCGTCTTCGACAGGATCAGGGAATATCTGAAACTCTATCCGAAGCGCGCCAAAGAGGAAGTGCTGGATGCTGCCGTCAACAGCACCATCGGACGGACCATCAACACCTCCCTGAGTACGATCATCGTGTTGCTGGTGGTCTTTATTTTCGGCGGAGAGGTGATCCGCGGCTTTATCTTCGCCATGCTGATCGGTGTCTTCGTCGGAACCTACTCCTCTATCTTCGTGGCTACGCCCCTGGTGTATGATACCATGAGAAACAAAGGAGCTGCCGAACCCGAAAAGAAGCCCAAAGAGAAGAAAAGAAAGAAATAATAAAATGACAAAAAACCCCGGCACACCGGGGTTTTTTGTCGGAGCAAAAAAGATGGGGGGATCCTTGATCTTGTGCCCGATCTTTTATTAACTTCGCAGGACAAAGAAACAGCAGGCAGGGATGAGCGATCTGTTATTCATAAGCGGCCAAGAGGTAATCATCGTATTTGTGGTGGTGTTATTGCTCTTCGGGGCGAACAAGATCCCCGAGTTTGCCAAAGGACTGGGCAAGGGGATCCGTGAGTTCCGGAAAGCCACCGACGAGATAAAAAGAGAGATCAACGACAGCGCAGCAGACATCATCGATGATGTGGATGACCTGAAAGACAATCTCAACAACATAAAATGATGATCCTGGCAGGCATGCTGTGGCATCCTTTTCCCCACGGGATGACGGGGGACATCCTCTATTTTGTTTTTGGTATTGCTTTGTTGTGGGTGAGTGGGAAATATCTCATCCGGGGCGGTGTGGCTCTGGGGCAGGTGTTCCGCCTGTCGCCGCTGGTGATAGGCGTCACGGTCATCTCACTGGGTACCTCCGCCCCCGAGTTGCTGGTGAGTATCAAGGCAGCTGTCACAGGCCATCCCGACATTGCGGTGGGCAATGTGGTGGGGTCCAATATTGCCAATATAGGCCTTGTGTTGGGGATCACCGTCCTTTTCATGCCGATCTTTATCCCCGTAAAAAAATTCCGTGTAGACAGTATTATGATGCTCGGGGTGACCCTGGGCTTTAT
>CAZYQV010000062.1:0-7679 GCA_964649775.1 uncultured Rikenellaceae bacterium | reverse complement strand
AGCACTTCCTGGCCCTGGGACAGGAGGTGACCCTCGGGCAGGCTTTTGTTTTCGGCCTGCTGAAACTGTTGCCGATCATCGTGGTGACGTATGTGGTAGGACTGGGCATAGAGGTACTGTTCTCACAGCTGCGCGGCCATGAGGTAAACGAAGGGTTCTTCGTGTCGGGTCTGCTCATCGCCCTCATCGTTCCGGTGGACATCCCGCTGTGGATGCTGGCGCTGGCCGTGGCCTTTGCCGTGATCATCGGCAAGGAGGTCTTCGGCGGCACGGGCATGAACATCCTCAACCCGGCGCTGACGGCACGTGCTTTCCTCTTCTTTTCCTATCCAGCCTGGATCTCCGGCGACCAGGTGTGGGTGGCCGGACTGAAACACGGTCTGCAGGCTGTCGACAGCTTCTCCGGCGCCACACCCCTGGCCGAGGCCGCCGCCGGCAGGATCGACCACCTGCCCTCGGCCATGCAGATGTTTATCGGCACCGTCCCCGGCTCGATAGGGGAGACCTCTACCCTGGCCATCCTGCTGGGAGGCCTCTTCCTCGTATATACCGGCATCGGCAGCTGGAAGATCATCGTCTCCGCCTTCGCCGGAGGGCTCTTCATGGGGTTGATACTGAACTTCTTTGCTGCCAACCCTTACATGGAGGTGCCGGCATGGGAACACCTGATCATGGGAGGCTTTGCTTTCGGGATGATCTTCATGGCCACCGACCCCGTGACGGCAGCGCAGACAGAGACAGGCAAATGGATCTACGGCTTCCTCACGGGACTGATGGCCATCCTCATCCGCGTGCTCAACCCTGCCTACCCCGAAGGGGTCATGCTGGCCATCCTCCTGATGAACGTCTTCGCTCCCCTCATCGACCATTATGTCGTTGAAGCCAACATAAAACGCAGGTTAAAAAGAGCTAAAGTAACTGTACAATAATCTACCATCATGAGAGACTTTAGTAACACGTATATCTTCGTCTTCTCCACCGTCCTGATCGTCATCGTGGCCGTGTTGCTGTCGGCCGCAGCGATGCTGCTGCAACCTTTCCAGAAACGCAATGTGGAGATCGAAAAGAAACAGAGCATCCTCGCTTCCATCAATGTGGTGACCTCCCGCAAGGAGGCCGAGAAGCTCTACGATAAATATATCACCGGCAGCTTTGTGGTGAACGCCAAAGGCGACAAGGTGGAAGGAGTGGATGCTTTCCATGTGGATATGGCCGCCGAGATCAGGAAGCCCGTTGAGGAGAGGAACCTGCCCGTTTATGTCAGCACCCTGGATGACGGCACCGTCAAGGTGATCGTTCCCGTGCGGGGCAAGGGGCTGTGGGGACCTGTCTATGGTTATATCTCCTTCAATGATGATTACAATACCATCTTTGGAGCCACCTTCAACCATGATAAGGAGACGCCGGGCCTGGGTGCCGAGATAGCCACGCGGCAGTTCCAGGAACAGTTCCTCGGGAAAAAGATCTTCGACGATCAGGGGAACTTCACCTCCATCCTCATACAGAAAGGGGGGGCAGCTCCCGGCAACCCGCACGAGGTGGATGCCATCTCGGGGGGTACCCTCACCAGCAAAGGCTTGGAGGCCAGCATCAAAGATTGTCTCTCCGGTTATGTGGCTTACTTTAAGAAACAACAGGAACAGAAATAATTTTTAAGAAGATGAGTGAGAAAGAACCTCTTTTTTCGTCCAAGAACTTGAAGCTGATCACTGATCCGCTGAACACCAACAACCCTATTACGGTGCAGGTGCTGGGGATCTGTTCGGCGCTGGCCATCACGGTCAAGCTGGAGCCGGCCATCGTGATGACCCTCTCGGTGATGGCGGTGCTGGTGGTGGCCAACGTGGTGATCTCCCTGCTGCGCAAGAGCATCCCCCCGCGCATACGCATCATCGTGCAGCTGGTGGTCATCGCCTCGATGGTGATCCTTGTCGACCAGGTGCTCAAAGCCTTTGCTTATGATGTGAGCAAACAGCTCTCCGTTTTTGTGGGGCTGATCATCACCAACTGCATCATCATGGGGCGTCTCGAAGCTTTTGCCATGGCCAACAAGCCGTGGCCCTCTTTCCTGGATGCTGTGGGCAACGCCTCGGGATACGGTCTGATCCTGATCATCGTGGCCTTCTTCCGCGAGCTGCTGGGGTCGGGCACCCTCTTCGGCTATCCCGTGCTGGAGAAGATAGGCCTGTACAATATCGGCTATGAGAACAACGGCCTGATGATCCTCCCGCCCATGGCCCTCATCACCATCGGCATCATCATCTGGGTGCAGCGCAGTAAGAATCGTCAACTCATCGAAGAAAAATAAAGTTTACCGGTATGGAACATCTCTTTGATATATTCGTCAAGTCGATCTTCATAGACAACATGATCTTTGCCTATTTCCTGGGCATGTGTTCCTATCTGGCTGTCTCGAAGACCGTCAAAACCTCTATGGGGCTGGGGCTGGCCGTCACCTTCGTGCTGGTGATCACCGTGCCTGTCGACTATCTGTTGCAGAACTACCTGCTCAAGGTGGGTGCCCTCACCTGGCTGGGGCCGCAGTTCGCCGACGTGGACCTGAGCTTCCTCTCGTTCATCATGTTCATCGCCGTCATCGCCTCGATGGTGCAGCTGGTGGAGATGATCGTCGAGAAATATACGCCGGCCCTCTACAACTCACTGGGGATCTTCCTGCCCCTGATCGCCGTCAACTGTGCCATCCTGGGAGGGTCGCTCTTCATGCAGGAGCGCGACTACCAGAGTGTGGCCGAGGCTACCGCCTTCGGCCTGGGCTCCGGCCTCGGCTGGCTCCTGGCCATCATAGGCATGGCCGCCATACGGGAAAAGATCCGTTATTCCAATGTCCCCAAGCCTCTGCGGGGACTGGGGATCACTTTCATCATCACCGGCCTGATGGGCATCGCTTTTATGAGCTTTATGGGTATTAAACTATAATTAAATATTTTCGAAATGATCTTCTTATCGAATACGCTCCTGGTAGTCCTTACATCCGTCATTGTATTCCTGGTGGTCATTCTCCTGTTGGTGATCATTCTCTTGTATGCCCGCAAGAAGCTCACCCCCCAGGGGGAGGTGAAGATCACCATCAACGGGGAGAAAGAGGTGACGGTGCAGCCGGGCACCTCGCTCTTGTCGACGCTGGCAGCCAACAATATCTTCCTCCCCTCGGCCTGCGGCGGCCAGGGTACCTGCGGCATGTGCAAGGTGCAGGTGCTCGAGGGCGGCGGCGAGATCCTCCCCACCGAGACCGGCTTCTTCACCCGCAAGGAGCAACAGCAACACTGGCGCCTGGCCTGCCAGGTGAAAGTCAAGGAGGATCTGTCCATCCATGTGCCGGAAGCTGTCCTGGGCGTGAAGAAAATGGAGTGCGAGGTGATCTCCAACCACAACGTGGCTACCTTCATCAAAGAGTTCAAACTGGCCCTGCCCCCCGGCGAACATCTTAACTTCAAGGCCGGCGGATATGTGCAGATCGATGTGCCGAAGATCACCGTCGAGTTCAAGGATATGGATGTCGAAGAGGAGTACCGCGACGAGTGGGACAAATACAAAATGTGGGATCTCAAGATGGTCAACCCCGAGGAGACCTTCCGGGCTTACTCCATGGCCAACCACCCGGCCGAAGGGGATATCATCATGCTCAACGTGCGCATAGCCACCCCGCCGTGGGACCGCTCCAAAGGCGCTTTCATGAAGGTCAACCCGGGGATATGCTCCTCCTATATCTTCTCCAGGAAACCGGGCGACAAGGTGATGGTCTCGGGACCTTACGGCGAGTTTTTCATCAAAGATACCGACCGCGAGATGATGTACATCGGCGGCGGCGCCGGCATGGCTCCCATGCGTTCGCATATCTTCCACCTCTTCCACACCGAGAAGACCAACCGCAAGGTGACCTTCTGGTACGGGGCCCGTTCCAAACGCGAGATCTTCTACGAGGATCACTTCCGGGATATCGAGAAGAAATTCCCCAACTTCAAGTTCACCATCGCCCTCTCCGAACCCAAACCCGAGGACAACTGGACCGGAGATGTGGGATTCATCCACCAGATCGTGTACGACAACTACCTCAGCAAACACGAGGAACCTGAGGAGATCGAATATTATCTCTGCGGACCGCCCATGATGATCGATGCTGTGCTGAAGATGCTCTATGACCTGGGAGTGCCCGATGAGATGATCGCTTACGACGACTTCGGAGGATGAAAAAACTGATCTTTTCGGCGGCCCTGCTGGCCCTGATCATTTCCGCTGTCTTCCTTAATTTCAGGTACCGTCAGACAGCCTTTATTGCCGTAGACGGTTTCACCCAGGGTACCACTTACCATATCATCGTCAGGGAACCGCTGCGCACTCTCCTGGCAGGCCGGCACACCGTGACCAAAGAGGAGGTTGACTCCCTCCTGCACCGGTTTGATCTCTCCCTGTCAACATATATCCCCCGGTCTGTCATCTCCCGCATCAACCACAACGACCCGGCCGTACGTACGGACAGCCTTTTCAATGTCTGTTACCGTGCGTCGGAGCGTATCTGGCATGAGACCGGCGGGGCTTTCGACATCACCGTAGGCCCCCTGGTAGATGCCTGGGGCTTCGGCCCGGAGGGGCCCGAGCCGGTGGACAGCAGCATCATCGACTCGCTCCTACAGGTGGTGGGGATGGAGAAGGTGCGGCTGGAGGGCGACAGGGTGATCAAGAGCGATCCCCGCATACGCCTCGACGTGAATGCCATCGCCCAGGGACTGTCGGTGGATGTTGTAGCAGCTTACCTTGAGGAGAAAGGGGTGCGCAGCTACCTCGTGGAGATAGGCGGCGAGCTGAAGGCCCGCGGACAGAAAAGCCCCGGGAACCCATGGAAGGTGGGCGTGGACAAACCCATTGACAACAACAACATCCCCGGCGCCCGTCTGCAGGTGGTGCTGAAGCTGAAAGACAGGGCCCTGGCCACCTCGGGCAACTACCGGAAGTTCTACGAGAAAGACGGAGTGAAATATGGCCATGAGATAGACCCTCATACGGGCTATCCCGCCCGCAACCGCCTGCTGAGCGTCACGGTACTGGCCGGTGAGTGTATGTGGGCCGACGGCTATGCCACCGCTTTCATGGTGATGGGGCTGGAGAAAAGCAAAGCCTTCGTCGAAGCCCGCGACGACCTGGACGCTTACTTTGTCTATTCCGATGAGGAGGGGAATTTCAAGACCTCTTATACACACGGGTTTGACAGGATGATCGTCAGGTAGGCGATGAGGCGATGAAGCGATGAAGCGATGATGAGATGATGCGAAGAGATTAGAAAATTCGAGCTTCAAGCATCGAGCTTCGAGCTTCCTTATACTCTTACGCCGATCACCAGTATGTCGTCTGTTTGTTCGTTATCCCCCTGCCATGTTCTGATACGCTCTTCCAGGATCATTTTTTGTTTTTGCATAGGCTCGCCGGCGATCTCGCGGAGCCACTCTTTGAAAGTTCCTGACATCAGTTTCCGGTCATGTTCTCCTCCGATCTGGTCGGCAAAGCCGTCTGAGAAGATGTAAAAACTGTCTCCCGGCAGCAGGTCGACGGTATGGTTGGTGAAAGGTTTTTCCCTGTAGTGGATGGCCACGGGCTGCCGGTCGCCTTTGTATTCGGTGAGCTCACCCTCGCGTACCAGATAAAGCGGATTGTAGGCGCCGGCATACTTCAAAGAGCGGTGGTCGTTGCCGAGTTGGACAAGGGCTATATCCATGCCGTCGCGTTGTTCGGCAAACTCACCTTTCTGCTTGAGGGCATGTTTCACCTTTTCCCGTACCTGGTCCAGGATATTGGCCGGACAACAATATTTGCTGCGTGTTACTTCGTTGAGGAAAGAGAGTCCCAGGATGCTCATGAAGGCGCCCGGCACCCCGTGGCCGGTGCAGTCGACTGCTGCCACAAGCACCGACCCGTCCGCCTGACGCACCCAGTAAAAGTCGCCGCTCACAATATCCTTTGGGTGATACAGGATAAAGTTTTCCGGAAGAAGCTGGTCCAGACGGTCATCGCTAGGCAGGAGAGCCTGCTGGATCGTCTGGGCATATTCAATGCTGGAGGTGATCAGCCGGTTCTTGCTCTCAATGTCGAGGAGCAGGCGGGCAATATCATCTTTCGACTTCTTCAGCGCCAGGTGGGTCTTTACACGCGCCAGCATTTCTCCCATATTGAAGGGCTTGGTGATATAATCGTTGGCCCCCACCTCAAACCCCCGGATGATGCTCTCGCTGTCGGTGTTGGCAGTCAGGAAGATCACCGGGATCTCCCTTGTCTTCTCATTCGTCTTAAGGGTCTTACACACTTCATACCCGTCCATGCCCGGCATGTTGATGTCCAGTAAAATAAGATCGGGAGGATTGTCGCTGAAAGCCAGCTTCAGGGCCCGCTCGCCGTTGAGGGCGATCATCTTGCGATACCCGGTGAGCGCCGCTGTCAGGATGTCTATGTTCTCCGTAGCATCATCCACTATGAGGATACGGGAAGGGGGAACGTTGTCCATATCATCGGGAGTTTAGATTTTTTAACAATGTTTTCGTTATTTCAAGTGCTTTGTCAAAGTCATAGTTGACGATACTCTCCCGCAGATGGTTTAAGGTTTCTCCAAAAGAGAGATCATCCGCAAGGGCAGAGAGACGTTCTGACAAGCTTACTGCTTCAAAGTTGCCTTCTTCCAACAGCGGGATAAGTTCATTAAGCAGATCGGTCAACATACCGCTTTCAGTAGGGGGGGCTTTTTCCTGTGTAGGGGCTGGTCCTCTCTTCCCCGAGCTTTTGAGAAAACGGTTGATGGCTGCAATCAGAGGGGTGAGCAGTTTGTTCAGCTCATCAGTGACGGCGGCAAGGTTTATCTCCGCTCTTTTCTTCAGCTTCCGGTCCAGCATGCTGCTGTAATTGTGCAGGTCTTTTGCGCCGATGTGGCCGGAGACCCCCTTGAGTGTGTGAACCATCCGTTCAGCCTCTTCAGTCTCTCCCTCTTCCATTTTTTTCCGGAGATGGATCGTGAAATCGTGATAGTTGTCTGAAAACTTCCTCAGGAGCTTGATATAGAGTCTCAGATTGTTATTGATCCTTTTCAGGGCTTCATCCATTTGCAGGCCGGGGATGGGTTGCAGGATGTTCTTATCATCCTGCTCATGTTGCAGTCCGTCCATCTCCCGGGGCTCGACCGTATGCTCCCCTCTGCTTTTGATATATTTACCCAGGACGATGAAGAATTCATCGGTGTCGATGGGTTTCGTGAGGTAATCGTTCATGCCGGCCTCCATACATTTCTCTTTTACGCCGGAGATGGCATCCGAGGTCATGGCCAGGATAGGCAGATCCTGGTACTGCGGCATCTTTCTTATCTCACGGGTGGCGTCATAACCATCCATGACCGGCATTTGAAGGTCCATCAGAACCAGTGCATACCGCGAGGGGACACCCGAGTTTTTCACCATCTCTACCGCCTCCCGGCCGTTGACCGCTATTTCTACCTTGATCCCTGCAGATTCCAGGATGCCGCAGGCCACGTCCTGGTTGACATCGTTATCCTCTACCAGCAGGACGAGGTTGCCTTTCAGCTGTTCCAGCACTTCCGGATCCGTATGTTCCTTTTTCATTTCGTATGAGGTGATGCGGTCTTTCCTATTGAGCACCTTCATGATCGCATTGAAAAGGGAAGAGTA
>CAZYQV010000061.1:0-11368 GCA_964649775.1 uncultured Rikenellaceae bacterium | reverse complement strand
AAACGTACACCCAGGGAGGTCTTTTTCAACGGTCTTGCAAAGGTCAATACAGCCACAGGGCTGAACCTTAATTATGAGCGTGTGGAGGACCCGGACCGGGGCAGGGAGTATGTTGCCGTGACCACCAGCTTTTTCAGTTATATCCGCAGGAAGAAAGAGGACAAGTGACCCGCCTGTAACTTTTTGAAACGGCCGTCCGTCTTACCAACGAAACAAAATCCGGGAAAATGAAAAAAATCGCTGTGATCATGATGCTGGCCCTGTTGTCGGCAGGGCTCGTTGCCCAGGAAAAAGAAAAACTGCTCGAAACCCTGGAGAGCAACACTCTGCAGGATACGCTGACCCGGGACACACTGAAACTTTCGCAGGAGGACAGTGTCGTGGTGAATACGGGGGATAAGGTGGTGATCATATATGAAGATGGATCGACCGTGGTGCTGGATGAGAATGCCGAAAAAAGACCGGGGGAACGGGAAGAGGAGCCGGGGGAACACTATGTCTGGGGCGAGGTGTATGACGGACCTGACCGCACGGAGGTGCGCATCGGCGAAAAACCGTTCCTGCAGGTGATCGATGATGACGATACCGTGGTCGTCAGGCTTGGGAAAAAAGGGGTGAAGATCATCGAGACCCCCGACGGCTCGATGATCAGGGTCGAAAGGGATGATGCCTGGAAAAAAGAACGGGCAAGAAGAAAAAAAAGATTCAACGGCAACTGGCGGGGGATCGAATTCGGGATGAACAGCTATCTCAACACCGACTATAAATTTCCTCCGGGTTTTCTGAGTATATATGACGGAAAGTCCTGGAACGTCAACCTCAATCTCTTTCAGTACAGTTTTAACTTTACCCGCAACGGGAACCTGGGTCTTGTGACCGGCATCGGCATACGCCTTCAGAACTACCGCTTTGCCAACAACAACAGTATCATGAAGGATACGACGGGATATATTGTGGAAAAACCCTATGCGCAGGAACTGAAAAAATCAAAACTGATCGTCGATTACCTGACCATCCCTGCGATCATGGAATTCCATACCGGCCGCTATAATCAGGGATTCAGGATCGGTATTGGAGTGATAGGCAGTCTGAAATGCCGTTCTCTTACCAAAGTGAAATGGTTTGAGGATGGTGACAAGAAAAAAGAAAAGAACAAAGGGGACTTCAATATCTCGCCGCTGGATTATGCCCTGACGGCCCGTCTGGGGGTGGGGAACTTTGAGGTATATGCCAATTACAGCATGGTCCCGCTGTTCAAAAAGGGTCAGGGACCGGAAGTCTATCCGCTGTCGGTGGGACTGGGTCTCAAGTTCTGATCAGCGCCGTGGACCGAAAAAGATGAGAGCTGCAGGAATACAGCTCTTTTTTTTTCGTTATTTTTAGCCGGCAGTTTAATGAAAGAGATGAGATATGAGATTACTTTTAATGAGCAATTCCACCAATGCCGGCGAGGAGTATCTGGCCCACGGCATCGGTGAGATCAGGGAATTCCTGGGCGGGAAGAAGGTGACGGCCCTGTTCGTGCCTTATGCTGCCGTGACTTTCTCCTATGATGAATATGAGAAGAAGGTACAGAAAAAGTTCCGGGAGGCCGGACACGACATTGTCTCCCTTCACCGTACGGCTGATGAAGCTGCTGCGATCCGGGAGGCGGAGGCCATCGTGGTGGGAGGCGGTAACACCTGGCACCTGTTGAGCCTGCTGCAGGAAAAGGAGCTGTTGCCCCTCCTCAGGGAAAGGGTCCTGGATGGAGCCCCTTACATTGGCTGGAGTGCCGGCAGCAACCTGGCCTGCCCGACGATCAAGACCACCAATGATATGCCCATCATTCAGCCCCGCGATTTCAATGCCCTGCGACTGATCCCCTTCCAGATCAACCCGCACTATCTGGATGCCAACCCCGAAGGGCATGCCGGAGAAACACGGGAGATGAGGATACGGGAGTTCCTGAGGATCAATCCGGAGGTTTATGTGGTCGGCCTCAGGGAAGGCACCATGCTCCGTATTGAGGAGGACACGATCCGGCTCGTGGGGGACAGGCCCCTCCGCCTCTTCCACGAAGGGATGAAACCTGTGGAACTGACGGCCAATGACCCGCTGGATTTCCTGATGTTGGCATGAACACTCTTTTCCCGGAGACACTGACGAAAAGAAAATCCCGGTCATAATGAAAAAACTGCTCAGAATATTTTGGATTTCCGGAGGGATCTTTCTTTTCGTGACCATCGCAGGAAGCATACTGGTGTCTGTATATAAAGAAGATATCCGGAAATATATACTGGGTTATCTGAATGAACACCTGGAGACAGAAGTAGCGGTGGAGGGCGTGGATATCTCCATGCTGAGGCACTTTCCATACATCTCCGCTACCTTCCGCAAGGTCACCGTGATGTCTTCCTCCCCCTACCGTAAAACGGAACATACCCCGGACACATTGCTTTCCGCAAGGAAAGTAGTACTAGATGTGAATATATATAATATACTGGTTAATAGGAAGATAAAAATAGAGAGGGTCCTGGTAAGCAATGGAGATCTGCAGCTTGCCAAAGGGAAGAAGGGCGCGAAGAACTGGGAGATATTCAAAGGGCAAAAAAATAACAAAGGCAGGAAAATAAATGTACGTTTTTTCAGGTTGAGTGAGACGGCTTACCGTTATGAAAACAAAAAGGAAGGTAGCTTTGTTGAAGGAAAGGTTGAAAAGGCTGAATGGAATACGGGGATCCTGAAGGGAAGGGGAGGGGCCTGGATTAATGTGCAGCAGGACCGTATCATTACCGGCAGCAGGGGGAGGAAGAAAAATCTGTTGCCGGTGCCGTCGGAGATCGGTTTTCTTTTGCAGACCGGCAAGGATACCTTATCCATAAAAAAAGGGAAGATCCTTGCCGGGGGTTATCCGGAAATATCATTTGAAGGAGTTGTTCAGAAAGGAACAAAGACCCTTGTCACAATGCATGTTGAAGCCGGGGAAACGGATGCAGGAGAGTTGCTTGCGCACCTGAACAGAGGAAAAACAAAGCAGCAGTTCTCAGACCCGGGCGGCAAGGTCTTTCTTGACGGGGTGTTCCGTGCCGAGATCGGCAATGCTGTTACCTGGGAAGCTGCTCTGAATTTCGGGGGGCGGGATCATGTGATCCGAATGGGAAAAGGGGGAGATCCGCTTATCATCACAAAATGGTCGGGGAAAGGCCGGCTGAGTTCCTCCGGAAAGAAGGTGAACATCATATTGTCGGCGTCTCCGGTACAGATCACATACCGGCGGAGCAGGATCACGGGAGAGGTGACGTGGGACAACGGGAAAGGTGCCCCCATCGTTGTGAAAGGACGGGGGAACATCGATCTGAGGGATGCCAATGTGCTTTTTGGCGGCAGCAGGATCTTTGATCAGGGAACGGCAGAGCCGGATGTTAAAGTAACAGTACCGGTAAGTGTCGTAAAAGATTATAAAAAAGGTGATTGGAAAAGGATAGATGTCCGGGGAGGAATGGTGTTGCATGATTTTAAGGCAATGTTGCCGGGAGAATTGCGGGCGAAAAAGGCTACCGTAAGTTTTTTACCGGAACATTTGATTGAGATCCGGGCAGACGATGCCGGGGGTGCCGGCAGCCGGTGGAAACTGAAAGGGAAGATCTATCACGTGGATGATCTGATCGAAAAAGGATCCCCTGTTGTGATCAGCGGGGAGCTGACAACACCGAAGGCGGAACTGGAGAAGATCATCGGCTTTTTCAAGGTGCCGGAAAGGGAGAAGGAAGAAGAGGCGGAGAACAGCACAGCGAAAAAAGGAGTACCTGTGCTTATAGCGGATATCCGTGCCGACACGCTGTTATATCAGGATGTAAAAGTGTATGGCCTTCGTGGCAAACTGGAGTACAGGAACCCCCTGCTGGAACTGAAAAATCTTGAATTCTCCACCCTCGAAGGAAAAGTAAGGGGCGCGATGACGATCCGTTTTGTGCAGCAGAACGAACTGAAGATTGAGACCTACGGGGAGATGGAGCACATCAATGTGAACCATCTTTTCCGGTCCTTTCATGATTTCAACCAGGAATTCATCCGTGCCGAAAACCTGAAAGGATGGCTGTCGGGGAATATTGCTTTTCAGGCGGTGTTCGACAGCGCGGGGAGGGTCAGGCCCGGGACCATTCTTTCGGACGGCTATCTTTCCTTGGAGAAGGGGGAGCTGATAGACTTTGAGCCTTTGTACAAACTCTCCCGTTTCATCCGTTTGTCGGAACTGAAGAACATTCGTTTCTCAAAGCTGGAGAATGAGATCTTTATCTCCGACAGCCGGGTGGTCATTCCCGAGATGAAAATAGAATCTTCGGCTGTAGACCTCGATATAGCGGGAACCCATTACTTTGACAAACATTTCGAATACCGGATCAGGGTATATCTCTCCGACTATCTCTCACGAAAAGCCAGAAAAGCGAACAAAGACAACGGACTGGATATTGTGGAAGAGCCGGGCACAAGGAATACGAGCCTTTTTCTGATCTATGCGGGAGATGCCCGTGAGAGCAAGGTCTCGTACGACAAAAAAAGAACACGCCGGAAGATATCGGAGGAGATGAAAAAAGAAAAAGAAGAGTTGAAATCCCTGTTTCGCAAAGGAAAAAATACGGAAGAAGATCGTGACAGCATGATCAGGGAAAGTGACGGGAAAAAATTCAGGGTGGAATGGCCGGAAGAGAAAAAAAGTGATGAAAAAGGGGAAAAAGAGAAAAAGGACACTGCCCCCGGGAAAAAATTCAAGGTGATCTGGGAAGAAGAACCCGATACATTGCCGAAAAATGAAAGTATTTACCGGTAATCCCGAAAAAAATTCTCAATTTTGAAAAATATTTAACCGGATCACAAAGAAAGATATGCGCTGGAAATTTTTGCTGTTTATACTGGCGGTGGCGATAGGTTTTTCATCTCTTTACTATACCAACAAGCTGGTGAAAGAGCTGAAGGTCGAAGAGAAGAAAAAAGTACAGTTATGGGCCGGGGCCATACAGCAGGTGACGGATCTGGATCAGACCTCGGGGGATTACGGTTTTGTTTTCGACGTGATCGAGAATAACACTACCGTGCCCGTCATCCTTCTGAATGAGGACAGCGTGGTGGTTGCCAGTCGCAACATCGATGTAAAAAAGATCAATACCAAAAAAGACCTCTTCAGACAACTGAGGAAGATGGAGAAAGAGCATCCACCCATGGTGATCGACCTGGGGGATGGTTCGCGGAACATCATTTATTACCAGGACTCGACCCTCCTGACGAAGCTGAAATATTTTCCTTATGTTCAGCTGTTCGTGATCGTTTTATTTATTATGGTGGCTTATCTGGCATTCAGTGCTGCCAGGCGGTCCGAACAAAACCAGGTGTGGCTGGGGCTTACCAAAGAGACGGCCCATCAGCTGGGGACTCCCACATCTTCACTGCTGGCATGGCTGGAGATCCTCAAAACGAAAGATATCGACCCGGATCTGCTGGTAGAACTGGAGAAAGACGTGAAACGACTGGAAAAGATCACGGAACGTTTTTCAAAAGTGGGTTCCCGCCCCGTGATGAAAGAGACGGATCTGAAAAAGGTGATCCGGAATGTGACCGAGTACATGAAGAAAAGAACTTCCGATAAGGTTACCTTCCGTCTTAATTTTAATATGGCCGAGGAGATGATCGTCCCGGCAAATGAGGAGCTCTTTGAGTGGGTCATTGAGAATCTGAGCAAGAACGCGGTCGACGCCATGAAAGGGGAAGGGATTGTGGACATCTATATTACCGATAATACCCAGTATGTATATGTGGATGTGAAAGATCAGGGCTCCGGCATCCCCAAGTCGAAATACAAGGAGGTGTTCAAACCGGGGTACACCACCAAGCACCGCAGCTGGGGCCTGGGGCTCTCCCTCTCCAAAAGGATCGTGGAGGAATATCACAACGGGAGGCTCTTTGTGAACTACTCGGAACCGGGTGAAGGAACGGTCTTCCGGATCGTTCTGCCGAAGAAGTCAAAATAAATCTTCCGGGACGTATGAAGAGACTACAGAGGGAGCAGATGGAACTGATGGCTCCTGCCGGTGATTTTGAATCGCTGCTGGCGGCAGCCCAGGGAGGGGCTGATTCTGTCTATTTCGGGGTGAAACAGCTCAATATGCGGGCCCGTTCGTCCCACAACTTCCGGCTGAAGGAGTTGCCCCGGGTGGTGGAGGTGGCACATGGTGAGGGGATGAAGGCTTATCTGACCCTCAATACGGTGTTGTACGACAAAGAGCTGCCGCTGATGCGCAAGATCGTGGACGAGGCTGCCGGCGCCGGTGTCGACGCTCTGATCATCAGCGACCAGGCTGCCCTGCAGTATGCCCGGAGCAGAGGAATGGAGGTGCATCTTTCCACACAGCTCAATATCTCCAATACGGAAACCCTGAAATTTTATGCCGGATATGCCGACGTGGTGGTGCTGGCGCGGGAGCTGAACCTGAAACAGGTGAAAAAGATCGCTGCCAATATACGGAAGGAGAAGATCACAGGCCCTTCCGGTGAACTGATCCGCATAGAACTGTTTGCCCACGGAGCCTTGTGCATGGCCATTTCCGGGAAATGTTACCTCAGCCTTCACGAACAAAACTCCTCGGCCAACAGGGGGACCTGCCTGCAGACCTGCCGCAAGGCGTATATCGTCACGGAGAAAGAAACCGGCTATCAGCTGGAGATAGATAACGAATATATCATGTCGCCCAAAGACCTGACCACGATCGACTTTCTCGATCTGATCGCGGATGCCGGCGTGCGTGTCCTGAAGATAGAAGGGAGGGCCCGTTCCCCCGAATATGTCTATACCGTGGTCAGTGTGTACGATGAAGCTCTCCGGGCTTTGGAAGAAGGAGTTTATGATCAGGAAAAGATAAAACAATGGAGAGACCGGCTGGCCACGGTCTTTAACAGAGGGTTCTGGGACGGGTATTACCTGGGCAGGAAGATGGGAGAGTGGAGCGACCGGTATGGCTCGCATGCCACCCGGAAAAAGATCTATGTCGGGAAGGGCACCAACTATTTCGGAAAGCCGAAAGTGGCGGAATTCCTTATCGAGGCGGGAGAGTTGCGTCCGGGGGACGAGATATTGATCACAGGCCCTACGACAGGGGTCATACAAACCACCGTAGAGGAGCTACGCGTGGACGACCGTAAGGTGTCCGTGGCCGCAAAAGGAGTGAAGTGCTCCCTCCCCCTCGATCGCAAGGTGCGTAGATCAGACAAACTGTACCGGCTGGTGGATGCGGATGAAGTCGTGCCGCAGTGAGCAGGTTACTGTAATTTTTCGATCTCCTCCCGGTACTTCTCCCGCAACATCTCCAGCCGTTCGATGCCCGGCGAACGCTCATAGATCCTGATGACGTCCAGGAGCTCCCTGACGAAAAGAACTCCCGTGGCAGCATCGAAATTGTTATTGCTCACGTTGTTCTTGATCTGCAGGGTGACCGCTTCGAACATCTTCCAGGGCAGGGATGCCGGTACCTCCACGTAGTGCATGAGCGGATCATCCAGGTCACGGAAAATTCCTGTTTCGATCTCTTCAAGACGGAATTGTTTGGTCACGCGGATGAGGCTCTGCCCTTCAAAACGCTTTCTCCGCAAAAAAGAGATGCCCGTATCTGTGAACCACCGCTGCAATTCGGCAATGTCACCGTAATTGTCAAGATGATTGATCCGTATGGCGGGATGGGCCCTGTTAAACATGTTCAGCTCGGCAGGACGCGCTCCAAATGGCTTCGCAAAGAACTTGCCGATCTCCTTTGCCGACCGGATGATCTTCTCCAAACCATAGTCCTGCCTGGTCACCAGGAAAATATAATGCGGACTGTCGGAAGGGGGGAGGTTGTCACCATGATATCCGGGAAAAGGTGCTGCTGCCTCCAGGACAAAAGTGTTCTCAAGGATGTTGGAGTCCAGCGTATGAAGTTTTTCCTCTTTGGTTATGTATCCGAACGTTTCGATCATAACAGTAAATTTTTGGGTTTACAGGCAAAGTAATAAAAATATGTTATATAACATAATTTGCTCTGTGATTTTTTTTTGTTGCCAGATACCGGAAAAGAGGTTGAAAAAGAGGCATATTGCCGGAAAGAGGGGTCAGAGAAGGTTAAGCTTTCGGGCGTGATCCAGTATCTCCCGGGCATGGTCGGCCGGGTCATTGCCGTGCAGTTGCAGGGGAAAGATTTTCTCTGTTTTCCTGCTTGCCATGGTGTGTTTGTATGATTTGTCGTAGTACTTCAGGAGGATGGCCGCTGCCTCTCTGAACCTGTTTTCGCGGATCGCCCGGATACAGTTTTTTGTGTTCAGGCCTCCCAGGCGTTTTTCGATCTTTTTTATGGAGGCTGTCAGGGCCTCGGCGTCGAAGAGGGCATAGTCGCGTACCAGCCTGTCTATGCGGTATTGCAGGTCGAGGGTCACGGCGACCAGCGGAGCTTCCCGCATCTGACGGAAGAGCTCTTCGGGGATGAACACCCTGCCTACCGACCGGCTTTCATCCTCCACCCAGACGGGTTGGCTGAGATCCAGTTCCCGCCAGTCGGTGAAGAGATCATTCTCAAACTGCTCGGTCGTGGGTTGTTCCGGTTGTCCGAGGGATCCGAAAGCAGATCCTTTGTGGTGAGCCCTCCCCTCCAGGTCGATCACCTGCTCACCCTTTTTTTTCAGTTCGTGGAGGATGTCTGTTTTCCCCGATCCTGTCATGCCTCCTATAACAATGAGATGTGCCGGACGTGCGAAAGATTCACGGAGATGTCTCCGGAAAGCCTTGTACCCTCCTTCGAGCAGGTAAACCCTCATGCCGGCGGTCTCGAAGAGCCATCCCATCGAGCCGCTGCGCATCCCTCCCCGCCAGCAGTAGAGCAGCAGAGTGTCGTCACGCGCTATCCTGCGGGCCTGTTCTACATAAGTGACCATTTTAGGTCCCGTGATGCGCAGCCCTTCGTCGAAAGCCGTGCGGGGACTCTTTTTTTTATAGAGGGTACCCACCAGGGCACGTTCGTCATCTGTGAAGAGCGGGATGTTCACGGCTCCGGGGAAATGCCCTTGCGCAAATTCTGCGGGAGTACGTACATCCCCTACCGGATAACGGCCAGACAACTCCAGGAATTTTTCTATGGGTACGACGGTGGGCATGAATGACAGACATTAACAGGTCGCAGCAAAAGGGGTAAGGATGTTACGAATCAAGGGAACGGTTGCCCTGTGCCAGCCACCGGATCAGCAGTTTCTTGATGTCTTCCGGCCGTACAGGCTTGGTGATGTAATCATCCATCCCCGACTCGCGGGAGCGTTTTTCGGCATCGTCCGTGACATCCGCAGTGACAGCCACAATGGGTGTGGTCACACCTCTTTCCCGCAGGGTCCGGGTTGCTTCCCATCCGTCCATGTTGGGCATCATCACATCCATCAGGATAAGGTCGTACTCTTTTTCTGTGGCTTTGCTGACCGCCTCCACCCCGTCATGGGCCAGATCGATCTCAAAACCCAGGTTCTTGAAAAAACCCTGCATCATCTTCTGGTTGACCATGTTGTCTTCGGCTACCAGGATCTTTACGGAACGGCTGATGTCCTCCAGGGAGATATTGCTGCTTTTCTCCATGGCAATATGCGGAAAATTATCCTGAAGAATGTTGAACAATTCAGATCCCTGAACGGGATCGATCAGATAATAATCAGCTCCCAGCTTAAGGGCCCGCGCATAATTTCCTTTTTTATCGTTGGAGCTGACAATGATGATGATGAATTTTTCAGTAAGTTGCCGGTCGTACAGATCGTACAGCAACTCAAACCCGTCGAAAGAGGGAGAGTCCTTGATGATGAGGATGTGATACCGGGAAGCAGGACTGGCAGCATTGTTCTCTATCAGCTGAACGGTTTTGTCCATGTAAAAGTTCAGGGTCGTCTGTACTCCAAAATGTTTGAGATAGTCGCGGATGTATTTATCCGATTCATCGTTGTTCTTGATCAGCAGGACACGTATCTGGGAATAATCGGAAACACTGCCGGTATCCACATCTTTCTTTAACCGTTCGTCAAGGAAAACAGGTATTTTCACAGTGACCGATGTTCCGGGACCAATTCCTTTCTGTTTGGAGAGCTCTTCACTCAGGGCGGCGGGTGACGAAAAGTGAAGTTCGCCGTTGAGCATCTCGATCAGCTGGATAACGATGGAGATGCCAAGCCCGGCACTTTCCTGTGCGGTATTCTGTTTCTCTTTCCACAGGGTCTTTTTGGAATTGAGAAGGGTCAGCTCTTCCGGGGTCAGGCCGCGTCCTGTGTCGATGACCTCAAAACAGAGAGAGGCCTTCCTTTCGTTCAACGGCTCCGTGAACACCCTTATCCTGACCTCTCCCTTGTCGGTGAAGGTGATGGCATTTTCGATCAGCCTGTTAAGGATCTGACGCATCTTGAAAGGATCCCCGATGTAATTGTCGGGAACGTTCTCTTCAAAGATGGTAAGGATGTGAAGCCCTTTCTTGACCGCCTGGGGTTTGTGTTTCCTGAAAACAAGCTTCAGTTCATGCCGCAGTTTGAAAGGGATCTCTTCAATCATCATCCGGCCTGCTTCTATCCGTGAAAATTCGAGGATGTCCTCAACAACGGAGATCAGCAGGTCGGTGGAGTAACGGATCTCTTCCAGGAAGGATTCATCGGGTTTTTTTCCTGATTTCAGAAGATCTGAGGTTTGGTCGACAATCCTCTTCAGCGGCAACCGTATTTCCTGACCCATGGTGAGCATCATTTCCGTTTTTGCTTTGACGGCAGCCTCTTCCTGACGGCGGGCTTTTGCCAGAGGGGTCACGTCGATAATGGCCTCCAGAACAGCTTCGCTGCCGTTGAAACGGATGGGGATCTCTTTCCTGAGGATTACCCATTCGGCATCATCTTTCCGCAATACCAGGAAATCCCTCAGGTCGATATGAAGACCCAGCAGCGCCTTGATCTGATTCTTGCTTCCCTCGAAAAACCATTTTCCGACGGTCGTGCCCTCCTCCAGTGGCTCATGGGCCGCAGAAAAAGTGGTGCGGGCCCGCTCATTGATGAAAAGAATACGGTGCTCTTTGTCCAGCACCATGATCCCGATGGGGATGTTGGCAAGGATCTTCCGTAAGTTCTCGTCCGATTGCCTGATGCCTTGTTCTTCCTCTTTTTTTAGCCGGACGAAAGCAATGAAGATAATGATGATCAGGATGACCAGAAGAAGGGTGAGGGAGGAGAGGATGATGGCATTTTTGATGATGGTCTTTAAGATAATGTCTGTTTGCAGGGAGAAGACAATGCCGAAATCACGACTGAGAAAAGTGGTAGGATAATAGGCCGAGACGAAAGTGGACTCTTCCCCCGAGATAAA
>CAZYQV010000060.1:0-6659 GCA_964649775.1 uncultured Rikenellaceae bacterium | reverse complement strand
CTGCCACGGCCGGCACCCATGCCTCTTCCGAATCCTCTTTCGTTGTTATACATAATTTTTCCTCCTTTAATTATTTTTTTGTTTGCAAATATAATGAACATAAGTTCATAATCAAAATCAATGCCAAAAAATGTTTATGAGTTGAAGAGTTGAAGAGTTGAAGAGTGAAAGCCTTCCGCTCCCCGAGTGGGCTGAGCGAAGCGAAGGCTGTATCGAGGGGCGCGGGAGGGAAGCGATGAAGAGATAAAGCGATGAAGCCCCGCCTTCGCCCAGGGCTACGGCGGGTAAAAGATGAGGCGATAAAGAGAGATAGACGCGTGTCAGCTTGGTGGGGTTGCCTGCCTGCCTCCCTGGCGGGAGGTAAACCGGCAGGCAGGCTTCGTCGGCTTCCGCCGTCGCTCCTCCTGCGTCGGTGCTATGGCGGACAAAGCCTCGCAATGTTCCGGCTAACTCATAACTCGATACTCAAAACTCAAAACTCACAACTATTCTTAACTTTACCCTGCAAACATGTCATGATGACAGAAAAAAGGAAATTCCTGACCTACCTGAACCTGGAGGTGGAGATCGAGCGGTCGGCGCCGGAGGATGTGCGTCGTCTGTTGGAGGACTATGTCCTGGGCACGGAGGGGGGACTGCGCTACCGGCAGCTGGATATTCCGGCGCGGCTGGCGGTGATCCGCGAGATATGGTTCATGTCGCTGCGGAAGTATGGCCGGCTGCTGGGGACAGTGGGCTTCGTCCACCGGAGTGTTTGCTGTGCCGGCAGAGATTACAATGCCTATTACATCCGCTATTTCTCTATCCGTTCCAATCCTGTGAAGAGGGAGCTGAGAAAGAAGAATGTGCAGGTGAAAAAGAGAGGCGGACGTCTGCGTGAGCAGGTGGAGCGCTTCATGGGTGAGGTCGACCGTTATCTCGAGGGGTCGGAGGGGGTTCCCTCGGTGATGTATGCCTATATCGAGGAGGAGAACGTGGCCTCGATGCAGATGAGCGGACGCATGGGTTACCGCACCGTCCGCCGCATGGACCACACCTGGTTCAGCCGGCTGCGGCCGCTGCCCCGGGCAGGCGTGACACGCGCCGCTGCGGGGGAGCAGGAAGAGATCACCGGCCGGCTGAGAACGTTCTACGGAGGATATACCCTTTTTCATGCGGAAGGGCTCTTTGCGGACGGACCTTACTATCTTTTCAGGGATGGGGGAGGAGTGATACGGGCAGGAGTGCAGGCCCGCCCCGTACGCTGGCAGATCGTGGAGATGCCCGGCGTGGCAGGCGTTTTCTTCCGCAGGGTGTTGCCCCGTCTGCCGTTTTTAAGACGCCTCTTCGACGGCAGGATCTTCCGTTTTCTCTCACTGGAAGCGCTCTTTTTTGACGAGGGTCATGACGACAAGGTCATCCCCCTGGTGGAGACGGCCCTTCACGAGAACGGTCTCTCCCTGGCCCTCCTCTGGCACGATACCCGGAGTCCGTTGCGGGTGGCGATGCGGCAGCTGCGCGGGAAAGGTCTCTTCGGCAAGGTGATGAAAGCACAGCCTGCCGATGTGCGGATGCGTTTCCTGAACATGACGCGGGAGGAGGAGAAGGTCTTCAGCGACAAACCGGCCTATGTGGCAGCGGTGGATGTGACGTGAGGAAAAAGCTCGAAGCGCGATGCTTGAAGCTTGAAGGGTTGAAGGGGCGATGCCTGCCTACCGGCAGGTAGGAAGCGATGAGGAGATGAAGCGATGAAGCGATGATGCGGTGCCTGCCTGCCTCCCTAACGGGAGATAAACCTCCCTGTCGGGAGGTAAACCGGCAGGCAGGCTTCGTCGCTATGCTCCTCGCAAAGTCCGGCTAACTCACAACTCCCAACTCGCAACTCCCAACTCGCAACTTCCAACTACCTCCCCTCCGCATACCTCCGGCAGGCCTGCCAGTCCTCTTTGTAATATTCCCGGACTTTTTCCAGCTCTTCCGGCGGGATGAGCGGCTCGCTGCTGAAAAGACTGTCCGGAAGGTATTTGCTGAGCCACAACACGGGGTATCGCACCATGTTCTTCGGCAGACGGCAGAAAAAACGGATCAGTCGCGTGGGGCAGGATTCCACTACTTTCAGGTTGATGAACCTGCCCACCCACCTGACGGCACGCAGCTGCTTTTCGGTAAAAGAGGTGTGTTTTTTTTTCAGGTTGATCCTTTGTATATCGACTGTGGCCCCGATCCGTTTTGCCAGATCTATGATAAACCTTTCCGGGTCACGGCTCAGGTTATCATAAAAAAGTACGACGGGATCCGGCCGGAAGGTCTCTTCGAGGATACGGATGAAACGCATGAATTCAAGATCTTTCTTTTTAAAAAGGCCTTTGTCGTTTTCCGGGTCGAAGAAGTCACGAAAAGAGCCCCTGAACCCGTTTTTGATAAAACGACGGTATTGTGAGGCGATATAACTGGCGTGGTGGCGCAGGACGATGACGGGGGTTGTCCGGGGAAAGACAGCGCCGAATTTCTCCATCGCTTTTTCAAAGTGCAGGTCGAATTCGTAGGAGACCAGGATGCGGGGGGCGCGGCTCCTGCGTATGATCTTTATGGCACGGTGATACCTGTTCCTCCCGATATACCAGATACCTTCAAACTCAGGGAATACCCTGTCCTGTAGAAAGGTCGTGCCTGTTTTGGCCATTCCTACATGAAAAAAGATCTCCCTCTCAATGTGTTGTGCTATTTGGTTCCCCCTCTTCCTCATTGTTTTTCTTCTCCTGTGTCAGTCTGTCCAGCTCCGGCAGGATCTTTTTGGCCTCCTCTTCCGGCAGGCTCTCCACGTCGCGCAGTCTTCTTTCGATGGCGCGTGTCCGTACTCCCACCACCTCGTCGAGCTGGTTCATGCCCGTCTGGAAATTTTTCTGGGCTCTCTGCAGGAGTCCTCCGAACTTGCCGAACTCTTCCTTCACGGCGCCCAGTATCTGCCACACCTCGCTGCTGCGGCGTTGTATGGCGAGGGTGCGGAAGCCCATCTGCAGGCTGTTGAGGATGGCTGCCAGGGTGGTGGGGCCGGTGACGATCACCTTGTATTTACGCTGCAGTTCTTCCAATAGTGCGGCGCGGCGCACCACTTCGGCATAGATCCCTTCGAAAGGGAGGAACATGATGCCGAAATCGGTGGTATGCGGCGGTTCGAGGTATTTGTCGCGTATATCCCCGGCCATTTTGCGGATAGTGTTCTCCAGCTCTTTTTGCGTTACGGCGATTCGCTCCGGGTCGCCCGTCTCGTATGCATCCTGCAGGTGTTCATAAATGTCTTTGGGAAATTTGGCATCCACCGGCAGCCATACATGTTTCCCCGGTTCCTCCTTTCCCGGCAGCTTGATGGCGAACTCGACGGTGTCGCGGCTGCCTGTCCGTGTCTGCACGTTAGACTCGTACTGTTCCGGGGCGAGGATCTGCTCCAGCAGCATGGAGAGCTGTACCTCGCCGATGCCGCCGCGCATCTTTACATTGCTCAGCACCTTCTTCAGTCCCCCCACATCCTCGGCCAGCGTGCGCATCTCGCCCAGGCCTTTCTGTACTTCCTGCAGCTGTTTGCCTACCGTCTCGAACGACTGGCTCAGACGTTCGCTGAGCGTTTTCTGCAGTTTCTCGTCCACCGTGCGGCGCATCTCCTCCAGCTGGCGGGTGTTGTCTTCACGGATGGCCTTCAGGTCTTTCTCCACCGTCTCCTTCAGGTTCCTGATGTTATCCGTGGTCAGCTTGTTCAGCTCTGTCTGCTGCCGGGAGAAGTCGGAAAAGTTGTTGCGGAGCATCTCTCCCAGCTCTTTGGTCTTCTCTGAGAACTGTTTGTTGAAGGTCTCCAGCGAGCGGGTCAGCTCCTCACGGTTCTGCCGTGCCGTCTCGGCCGACTCTTTGCGGTTGCGTCCGAACTCATCGCTGATCGATCTTTGGGTGGTCTCCAGAAGGGCTTTCATGGAGATCATCAGCTCATGCAGCTGACGGAGATCTTCTTTGATGTCGACTTTCGGTTTGCGGAAAAGCAACAGGATCAGTGTGCCCAGTGCCAGTACCTGCAGGATAATGACCAGCGTGAGGTTCATTTGACAATTATGTTTTTAGCGGCTCCGGAGAATACAACAGGTGAAAATATTCAATTTTTTATAAATATCAGAAAAAAGGCAGGAAAAGTTCAATGATTTTCAGGAATCTCCGGAGAGGGAAAAGGATATTCCCTGATCTCGTCGAAATGGATGTTTTCTTCCTGTAGAAGGGTCCGGGCATTTTGCAGGAATGTCTTCATTTTGTTGACAGAGAACGGGTCCATGCCGCGGAAGCCGTTCTGTTCATACAGGGTGCAGGGCAGGATGGTGAAGTGCCATTTCCTTCCGTCATGATGTTTCCTCACCCAGGTGAGGTAGTAACCGTGGCCGGTGATGTGTGTGGCTGTGCTGTCTTTTACGAGCGAGAGTTGCACCAGTGCACCTCCGTCGCGCGGGTGTTTGCGCTGGTTGGAGAGGAAGTTGCCCAGCGACCACACCACCAGCCGTTCTTTCCGGAGGCTGTCGGCGGGAAAATATTCCATTTTCTGCAGCACGTGGGGATGGCTGCCGATTATGATGTCGACCCCTTTGGAGAAGAGGAAAGCGGCGATCTGCTTTTGTGTGGTGTTGGGATGCTGCTGGTACTGTTCGCCCCAGTGGAGGAAGACGATCAGCTTGTCGAGATTCTCTTTTTTTGCATCCTTTATATCGCGGCCCATTACGGTGGTATCTATCCTGTTGACTACCGTGGGAGAGGGTGCCGGCAGGCCGTTGGTTCCGTAGGTATAGTTGAGGAGGCCGGTGCGAAGTGCTCCTTTTTGTATCACCAGCAGGTTGTTCGCCCTGCGGCCGGCCGTGTCGCGGAAGGTGCCGGTATGGCGGATGTCCAGCACATCCAGCACGCCGGCGGTGCGGACGATGCCTCTCTTCCCTTTGTCGCAGCAGTGGTTGTTGGCCGTCATCAGGTATCCGATGCCGCTTTTCTTGCAGGCGGCGGCCAGCTCATCGGGTGAGGAAAAACGGGGATAGCCGCTGTAGGGCTCGCCGGCCAGCGTCGTCTCCAGGTTGGCCACGGCACCATCGGCCTGCCGGAAGAGCGGTGCCACCTCCGCAAAGACCGGCCCGAAATCGTAGGTGCCTGACGAAGAATCGTACGCTGCGGCGATCTGGGCATCGTGGCACATGATGTCCCCGGCGAACAGGAGGGTGAGGGTGTCCTGTCCGCGGGTGGTGAGGGAGAAGAACAATGGTAGCAGGGATAACAGCAGGGAGTGTCTCATAAAGGCTTCATTAAAATGATCTTCCCGGCCGGTGACAGCCGGCGGCCCGGGGTTACAGGATGTGTGCAGGGTATTTGATCGCTGTCAGGAACAGGCCGTGGGCAGGTACCGACTTGCCGGCGGCGCTGCGGTCGCGCGTCTCGATGATCTGCCGGAACTCTTCGAGGGTGATCTTTTTCTCACCTACCTCCATCATGGTGCCTGTGATGGCCCGTACCATATTGCGCAGAAAACGGTCGGCACGGATGGTGAAGGTGAAGAGATGATCCTCCTGGGTCCATTTGGCCTCCATGATGTTGCAATGGAAGGTCTTCACGTCGGTATGCACCTTGCTGAAGCTGGTGAAATCACGGTACTGCTTCAGGATGCGGCAGGCACGGTTCATCAGGGGTACGTCGAGCGCCACATGATAAAGAAAGGCCGTCTCCCGCAGGAAAGGGTCTTTCTGCGTGGTGATGACATACTGGTAGGTGCGTGACAAAGCATCGAAACGGGCATGGGCCGTATGGGGCACGGGGATGATGCGGTAGACGGCTATGTCGTCGGGGAGGAGGCTGTTGAGGCTGTACAGCAGCTTGTCGTCTTTCTCCAGCCCTTTGCGGCTGCTGTCGAAATGACCGATATAGTACCGCGCATGCACCCCCGCATCGGTGCGTCCGGCGCCGGTGATCTCTGTCTCTTCTTTTAATACGGTGGTGAGGGCCCGGTTGATCTCTCCCTGCACAGTGGCCTTGCCGGGTTGTATCTGCCAGCCGTGGAAGTGTGTTCCTTTGTAGGCCAACTGCAGGAAATACCTGTTTTTGACATGATCAGGATACATAGGGCAAAGATAACCAAAATTATTTTCAGGCGGTCCAACCCGTTTAACATTTTTTAACAGCTTTTTAACGAAATAATCGCCAAATTTGCAGACGCTTAAAAAACGGAGTTATAAATCTTTCAAAAAATGATCCTATGAACGAACAGACAGATATCCGCGAGCTGAATGAGAGGATCCGTACGGAGAGTGCTTTTATCGACCTGATCAATATGGAGATGCAGAAGGTGATCATCGGCCAGAAGCACCTCGTCGACAGTCTCCTCATCGGCTTGCTTTCGGGCGGGCATATCCTGCTGGAAGGGTTGCCGGGGCTGGCCAAGACACTGGCCATACGTACGCTTGCCGACAGCATCGAGGCGGGGTTTAACAGGATACAGTTCACCCCCGACCTGTTGCCGGACGACCTGATCGGTACGATGGTTTACAGCCAGAAGTCGGAAGAGTTCAGGGTGAAGAAAGGACCTATCTTCACCAACTTCGTCCTGGCCGACGAGATCAACCGTTCGCCGGCGAAGGTGCAGAGCGCCCTCCTCGAGGCCATGCAGGAGCGGC
>CAZYQV010000059.1:0-9961 GCA_964649775.1 uncultured Rikenellaceae bacterium | reverse complement strand
AGACTACCCCGGCAGGGATGGGCTCTTTGTGGTCGACCTGCGGATCGGCCGCAATAACAGGATCTCCCTGTTCATCGACCGCATGGAAGGCATCACCATCGAAGAATGTGTGAAAGTGTCACGCCTGATCGAACACAGCCTCGACAGGGAAAAAGAGGACTTCGAACTGATGGTCTCCTCACCGGGCCTCGACATGCCCTTCCAGGTCAGGGAACAGTACCTGAAGAACATCGGGAAACGCCTGAAAATAAAACTGGAAGACAACAGCGAGGTCAAAGGCCGGCTGGCCGCAGTGACACATGACGGTATTGTCCTCGAAAAGGAGAAAAAGGAAAAGAAAAAAGGAAAAGGGAAAAAGACCCCCGCCGGGACGGAAGAAAAAGAATATGCTTTCGACGAGATACAACAGGCAAAACTTATCATAGAATTTAAATAATCTGAACCATGGAGAATCTGAATCTGAGCGACACTTTTGCGGAATTCAAGGAGATGAAGAACATCGACCGGGCCACGATGATGACCGTGCTGGAAGATGTGATCAAGACACTGCTGCGGAAAAAATACGGCACCGATGAGAATTTCGATATCATCATCAACATCGACAAGGGAGACTTCGAGATCTGGAGGAACCGTGAGGTGGTGGAGGACGACCAGTTCGAAGATCCTGCCTTCCAGATACCGCTGTCGGAAGCCAAGAAGATCGACGAGGACTATGAGGTGGGCGAAGAGGTGACCGACGAGGTGAAATGGAAAGACTTCAAACGCCGCGAGATCCTCTCCATACGGCAGAACCTGGCCGGCCGCATCCAGGAGCTGGAGAAGAACAATGTCTACAACAAATATAAGGAACGTGTGGGCGAGATCGTCATCGGTGAGGTGCATCAGATATGGAAGAGGGAAACACTCGTCCTGGATGACGAGGGCAACGAACTGATCCTGCCCAAGAGTGAACAGATCCCCTCCGATTTCTTTCATAAGGGCGATACCATACGGGCTGTGGTCATCGAGGTGGAGATGAAAAGCAAAGGACCGCTGATCATCCTGTCGCGTACCTCTCCCGTCTTCCTGGAGCGTCTTTTCGAGCTGGAGGTGCCCGAGATCTTCGACGGACTGATCACCATCAAGAAGATCGTCCGTGTCCCCGGCGAAAGAGCCAAGGTGGCTGTTGAATCGTACGATGAGCGTATCGACCCGGTAGGGGCCTGCGTGGGGATGAAAGGATCACGTATCCACGGCATCGTCCGTGAACTGAAGAACGAGAACATCGACGTGATCAACTACACCACCAACACCCAGCTCTTCATCCAGCGTGCCCTGAGCCCTGCCAAGATCAGCTCTATCAAACTGGACGAAGAGGAGAAAAAGGCGGAAGTATACCTCAAGCCCAGTGAAGTATCCCTGGCCATTGGTAAAGGAGGCCTCAACATACGGCTGGCCAGCCAGCTCACAGGATATGAGATAGAGGTGTACCGCGAATCCGAAGAGGAAGAAGAAGATGTCAACCTCGAAGAGTTCGCCGACGAAATCGAAGGATGGGTGCTGGACGAACTGAAAGCCATCGGATGTGATACCGCCAAGAGCGTGCTGGAACTGTCGGATGAAGAACTGGTCAAAAGAACCGACCTCGAAGAAGAAACCATCAAAGAGGTCAAGAAGATTCTTAAGGCTGAATTTGAATAAATAAAGGGATAATTGTTTTATCTTAACATATTACTTCTATTTTTGCAAATTGATTTATACGGGCTGACTGTCTATGGGTGAAGAAAAAAAGATAAGATTAAGCAAAGCTGCCAGGGAATTTAACGTGGGGATCGGAACGATCATCGAATTCCTTCATAAGAAGGGATATGAAGAGGATCTTACCCCCAACTCAAAGATCACCAGTGAGATCTATGAGATCCTGGCAAAAGAGTACAGCTCGGAGGTAAAGGTCAAGAAAGAATCCGAGAAGGTGAAGCTCCATGTCAAGGAGGCCCGTGAAGCGGTTTCGATCAAGGATGTGACCGAAGGGAAGAAAGAGGGCGCCGAGGAAGAAGAGGAACTGCTTATAAAAGATGCAGGGGTCACCTCTCCCCCGAAAACGGCCGTGGAAGAACCGATGGTTGAAGAACCGCAAGGCCCCAAAGTGGTCGGAAAAATAGACCTGGAGAAAAAAGAGGCTCCCGAAGCCAAGAAAAAAGCTCCTGAGAAAAAAGAAACCGCAAAGAAAAAGAAAGAGAGCATAGAGACAGCCCCGGAGACACCGGAAGTCAAAGAAAAGGAGAAGGAAGAAAAGCCTGCCGCACCCGTCACCGGCAAAGCTGCCACAGAAGAGAAAACAGAAGAAAAGAAAGAAGCCCCCGCAGCCAAAGCCGAAGAAGAGGTTTACAAGTCGGAGGTCACCCCCCTCTCGGGACTTACCGTAGTGGGGAAAATAGACCTTCCTGTCGAGGAGCCCCGGAAAAAGCCGGTGGCCACCTCCAAATCGCCGGGAGAAAGGAAAAAGAAGAGGAAGAGGATCAGGAAGGAAAAAGAGAAAGTCAACCTGAAAGACAACAAGTCAGGGGACGACAAAAAAGCCAGGCGAGGCAAACGCTACCCCCATCATGAGATAGATGAGGAGGATGTACAGAAACAGATCAAGGAGACACTGGCACGACTGACGGCAAAAAACAAGCCGAAAGCTGCAAAATACCGCCGCGAGAAACGCCAGGCCATCGTACAAAAACAGATCGCCGACCACGAGGAGCTTGAAAAGGAAAAGAAGATCCTCAAGGTGACGGAGTTCGTCTCGGTGAGCGAGCTGGCCGCCATGATGGATGTGCCGGCCACCGACGTGATCTCCACCTGCATGAGCCTGGGGCTGATCGTCTCTATCAACCAGCGGCTGGACGCCGAGACCATGTCTCTCGTCGCCGATGAGTTCGGGTACGATGTGGAGTTCGTCAGTGCCGACATCCTCGACGATGTGGAGGAGGAAGAGGCCGACAGGGAAGAGGACCTGCAGCCGAGACCCCCCATCGTGACAGTCATGGGTCATGTTGATCACGGTAAGACCAAGCTGCTCGACCATATACGCAAGACCAACATCATCGCCGGTGAGGCCGGAGGGATCACCCAGCACATAGGGGCCTATGCCGTGACACTCCCCGGAGGAGAAAAGATCACCTTCCTCGACACCCCCGGCCATGAAGCTTTTACGGCCATGCGTGCCCGCGGCGCCCAGATTACCGACATCGCCGTGATCGTGGTAGCGGCCGACGACGGGGTAATGCCCCAGACCGTTGAAGCCATTAACCATGCCCAGGCAGCCGGCGTACCCATCATCTTTGCCATCAACAAGATCGACAAACCCACGGCCAACCCCGACAAGATCAAGGAAGAGTTGGCCAACATGAACATCCTGGTCGAAGACTGGGGCGGGAAGTACCAAAGCCAGGAGATTTCGGCCAAACAGGGTATCGGCGTGGAAGAGTTGCTGGAGAAGATCCTCCTCGAAGCCGAACTGCTCGAGCTGAAAGCCAACCCGAACAAACCGGCCACCGGGACCATCATCGAATCCTCACTCGACAAGGGAAGAGGTTATGTGGCTACCGTCCTGGTGAAGAACGGCACCCTCAGGATAGGAGATATCATGCTGGCAGGGAGCTACTACGGGCATATCAAAGCCATGTTCGACGAGCGTAACAAAAAACTGGACAGCGCAGGGCCCTCCATGCCGGCACTGATCCTCGGGCTCAACGGCGCCCCCCAGGCGGGAGACAAGTTCAATGTCATGAGCAACGAACGCGAAGCCCGTAATATCGCCCTGAAACGCCAGCAGCTGCAACGCGAACAGAACCTGAGGACACAAAAACATATCACCCTCGAAGAGATCGGTCGGAGAATAGCCATCGGTAACTTCCAGGAACTAAACATCGTCGTGAAAGGTGATGTGGACGGATCGGTGGAAGCCCTTTCCGACTCCCTGATCAAACTCTCTACAGAAGAGATACAGGTGAACATCATCCATAAAGCCGTAGGACAGATATCCGAGTCCGACGTGCTGCTGGCTGCCGCCTCCGACGCCATCATCATAGGCTTCCAGGTGAGGCCTTCCACAGGCGCCCGCAAACTGGCGGAGAAAGAAGAGGTGGACATACGTCTCTATTCCATCATCTACGACGCGATAGAGGACATCAAAGCAGCCATGGAAGGGATGTTGCAACCCAAGATCAAAGAGGAGATCACCGGCACCCTTGAGGTGAAAGAGACCTTCAAGATCACCAAGGTGGGAACAGTGGCGGGATGTATCGTCACCGAAGGGAAGATCTTCCGCAACTCAAGGGTGCGGATCATCCGCGACGGCATCGTCATCTATACAGGCGAACTGGCCTCCCTGAAACGATTCAAGGAAGATGTGAAAGAGGTGGTCAGCGGCCAGGAGTGCGGACTGAACATCCAGAACTTCAACGACCTCAAGGTGGGAGATATCATCGAAGCCTTCGAAGAAATAGAGGTAAAACAAACCCTATAAAAAAAGAGGGCTCTCGAAGCCCTCTTTTTTTTTCTACTACCCTTTTTCAGGCGTTGATCATATTCTTGTATGCTTCGGCATCCATGAGGTCGTCCAGCTCGGAAGGATCCTTCACACTGATCCTGATCATCCATCCCTCACCATAAGGATCTTTGTTCACCACCTCGGGAGTGTTCTCCAGGGCAGGGTTCATCTCCAGCACCTCCCCCGACACCGGCATGTACACATCCGACACCGTCTTGACAGCCTCAATGGTGCCAAACGCTTCTCCCTTGTCGAGGGTCTCACCGACCGTTTCTATCTCCACAAAAACAATATCTCCCAGCTCGCCCTGGGCATAGTCGCTGATACCCACATAAGCCGTGTCCCCTTCTACGCGGATCCACTCGTGACCTTTCGTATACTTCAGATTATCAGGAATGTTCATTTTTTGTTTTTTTAGGTATTATGATGGCTCCAAAAATAGATATTTTTTCAAACAAAAAAAATTAGATCCGCAATACTTTCTTATCCCTCCCATCGGTGCAGGATGACGCCATATCACTGCATAAGCGTAAAACGCAGACTGATACCAAAGTTGGTATTGGCCGTCGGGAAAGTGAGTGCAACGAAGGGCGAGTTGACGATCCTGTCAAAGAAAATACGGACATTGAACTTATCACTGAGCATATAATCGGCCGTGAACTTCAGGGTGATGATCTTTTGCCCCGCCGTGGGGATATTGGTGTCCTCAAGGAGCTTACGCATGATGGTCTTGTTGTCCCGTATGCTCACATCAGCCCGCAGGTTGAGGTCACTCTTTAGCTCCCGCGACTGTCCGCCTGCCGAACGGAAAGTAAGTTTCACACTGTTAAAACGGTAACCGGTGCCTACAACGAGCTCTTCATTGTACACCTCCGTCAGCTGGTTGTTGCCGAGACTCAACGCCAGGTTCCTGGATTTCTTGTATTCTACCTTGGAGGTGATGCCGTTCTTCCACGTCAGATCAAGACCCGCCAGCGGAGCAAACTGCTCCGTGATAGAGACCGTATTGATCTGGTACGGCGGGATGAAGTTATATTCCAGGTCACGTATCCAGCTCAAACCGTCGTCATCCTCAAGATAGTTCAGGTTCGACTGGTAAGAGGCGATGTTGTATGTCGACCGGTAGGCATGAAGGATGTTCACGGAACGGAAGACACTCTTCACCGCCTGGATGTTGTTAAAGATATCGATCACCACCCGCCAGTTGGGGAGCACCTGCGTGATCTTGGGGATGCTCTGTAACGACACCTTCTCGGGATCCTTGCCGGCATAAGCCGCCAGGAAAGCAGGCAGCATCACCTCCTGGCTCGTCATCGAGTAGCCGTTCTTATAACCTGTCTGTATGGGAAGGCCCGTTTCGGGATCAATGTCGGGATCATAGGTGGGATCGATCTCCTGTCTCTTGCGTGCCAGCCGTTCCGAGATGATGCGCGTATAATCCCTGAAAAGATCGAAATACCTCGACTGGTAACTGTTATCATCCCTGATCTTCTCAAACATACTCTTCATCGTGATGTAGGTCATCGAGAAGTTCCCCGTGATCATCTTATTGTTGTAGTTGTAACGGCCATTGGGGTCATCATACTTGAAATACTCATTGCTGTTACTGGAAAAACGCCTGTTGGCAATAATATCCACACGAATCCCTTTGAAAGGTTCGAAAGTGGTACGGAAATTAAAATTCTCATTGTGGACCATGACGAAGGGGTTGTTGATCAGGGTATCCTTGGTCAGCCATCCTTTGTCGGCCACCCTGTAGAGGAAGTTATCATCCTGCAACCCTATGATAAAAGGCCATCCGGGCGCCCACTCGTCCCCCAGCTTCTTCTGCCCGAGGATCTTCGTGCCGGGCATATAACCGGGCAACAGGGATCCTTCATTCTGGCTATAGGACAACGACAAATTACGGAACCCCATGACCAGTCCCGCCAGGGTCTCTCCGATGATCACCGCCGGGTTCTCCTTCACACTCCGCTTCCCCTCGATAAAAACACTCACATTCTTGTGATCCTCGTCGGCCGTGAAGGTGATCTTGTCGGGGGACACCACCTTATAGGTCCCCTTGATCTCGACACCCTTGTCATCCACTGCCTTCACCTTCGTGATCTTCTCCGTCCGCAACTTGTGCACGATCGAACGGGGCCGTCCCCCCTTAAGACGTACCGGTGTGGAAGCGAAAGAGACATCTTTCTCCTTGGGAGGTGCTTTCTTGCCGCTGAAACGGCGTCTGTTGTCCTGATTTATCTTTTTCAGAAAACCCACCTTGTTGTACAGGGTGCTGAAGTTCAACTGACCGTTCAGCTGCATCGTATGCGAGTTCTGGATGGTGTTGCCCAGATGGATGTTCATGGAATCGGGATACACCGGCCCCACAAGCCAGTCGTATTTCACCCCGTAACGCGCCGAGGCAGTGACCCAGTTCAGCAGAGGGATCTTGTTGATGGGGATGGTATAGGTCACATTTATGGTATGATAATAATGCGTGTTGCGGCCAAAATGTTTCAGGTTATACCGCACCGAATCTTTCCATTCCTGGTATTCATCGGGATAACGGTCTTTGTCCACTCCCCCGGCAGGCTCGTCAATACGGGCTATATTCCCCGCCGCAAAGTCAAAACGCAGGGCCCTCGTCAGATCCCATTTGACATCATAGTTCCTGTTCCAGAAAAAATCCTTTCTGAACGACGGGTCGATCCTCAGATAAGGATTGTTGATGTTCCGCGTTTTGATCTCATTGTAATAACGGGAGAGATCGGTACGGAAAGAGAGATGCTTCGGCATGTAATAAAAGTTAAAATCCCGTATCAGCCGGAAAGCATTCGACCGCATGATCTTCATCTTCCGGAAAGGTGCGATGTTCTTGGGAGAAGCATTATAGACATAGGTCAGCCCCCCCCTGTAGTTCTTTTCGAGGTTGATCTCCGTCTTCACATTGCGACGGTATAACTCATTGTAGGAATAGTTCACCGACAGATTGGAGGGGCTGTATAACCTGGGCTTTTTCGTCACGGGGCCGATACCCACATTGGTAAAATTTATGCTTTTATGACGGGTAAAGTCTTGTGAGAAATGCAGGATCGAATCTTTCTCAGCCCGTGTCTCGGCATGGGCCAGGGCCGATTTCAGGGGTACGTCCGGATCCAGCGGATTGTACTGCGGGTTGATACGTGTCTCGGAGAAGCCGATAAACATGGGGATGCGCACGCGGGCTTTCTCGGGGAAGAACTTGCCCAGCTCCAGGTTGGTGGAGATATCATAGCGTATCACCTCCTCCTGGCTCAGCTGGGCCACTTTCTTTTCGATGCTCCCGAAGCCGGGCTTGCTGGTAAAGCCGGCAATATCCAGCGTACCAAAGTCGGCCAGCCTCGTCTGCATACGCGCGTTGGCCGCCCACCCGCCTTTCTCGTCGAAGTTGGTCATGCGCAGCTCGTCACACCATACCTCCACCGACTTGGAGCGTCCGTCATCCGTAAAATAATGATTGTTCTGCAAAGGATTGCGTATGCCGATCATGATGGTTCGCACATTGCTGAAGTTGGGGTTCCCCGTCACCTTCACCAGGGCCCCGTCGATCTTTTTGACATATACATCGCTCACCGAGAGACCTGTCCTGCTCTTGCTGATCACGCGGTTTCTCTCCTGCTTCAGCTCCTGCAGGATCTCCAGGGGCAGGATGATCTTGTTATCGTGCGGCCAGACGATCTCCCGGTCGCTCTCGATATCGTTGTTGTAGCGTCCCGGCGGCGTGATCTTCATGGGTATCTCATACTCATAATAGTTGTCCCGGTAGTCGGTACCCAGCCGGATGAAAACGGTCACCTCATCATCCATCAGCTGTTCCCCCGGCAAAGCCTCGGCATGCACCTCCATCTGCACCTGCTTGTATTTCCTCAGGTCGAGGGTGACGTTCTTATAGATAGCCCTCGCATCGCCGTCGGCCAGGTCACGCACACGCATCAGGATAGACTGTTCGTTCAGCTGCCGCAGCTGGGGGTTCGTAGGGTCGATGATCCTGTTCACCCCGGGAGGCAGTACATAGTTGACAGGCTGCTTGCTGCCGTTCTCCTCTATGTTGACAGCCGAGACCTCAAAATCGCCGGGTGACTGCTGCGGCACATTCACACGCTCGCCACCCTGCAGCATCGTACTGTAATAGTTCCTCCACTCACCCCGCACCAGGTCCAGCGTGGCAAAACGCAGGATCGTCTCTTTGTTGAAGCCTCTCATGAAAAGACGTATGAAACGGATCGACTTAAAGTCCTGGATATTCCCCACCACTTTCTGGTATTCGTGGATCGGTATCTTGAACTGGTACCAGTTGACCGTCGACTCCTGTCCGTTCTTGAACGTGACCGTACTGGTCACCTTGTCCGTGACGAAGTTACGCCCCACCTCCAGGTCCTGCGGACGCAGGCTCACATGATACTGGTAATACCGTTCGGTCTCACTGAGGGTGTTGTCCCTGTTGATATCTTCCACATCGGGCAAGGTGGATCCTGTGGTGGGATAAGGCTCCTTCGACATCTCGGCCGTGGGCGAGTTGCCCTCCATGCCGTTGTATTTTTTGTACCGCTCGAGGATGCCCAGCTTATCCACGTCGTAGTCACTGCCCCGGTAATAATGATAATCATCGTTGGAAGGGTCTTTCAGTATCTCCTGATATGCTTCGGGGGTAAGGATGCTTTTGAGGGAATCCAGGTAATTGATGAAAAAGCTTTGTTCGTCATCATTGCTCAGGCCGTCCAGGCCCACGTCCTGGTATTTGCGGGCGTTGGGATCGTTGTCGAAAGCATTCACCAGCGACTGGTTCACCGGCACACGTCCCCAGATGGTGGTATCCACATCCTGCACCAGCGGCGAGGTGGGCAGACCGTTCTCAAAAGCTTTCCGCGAATCCCGCAGGATATCCTCCGAGACATCCCCCAGGTCGAAATAGAGATCTCCCCCGAAATTGTCCGGCATCTCGACAAAAGGATCCATAAGCCAGAACTCGATGTACTGTACGTTGGCAGCCTCGAAGTCGTTGGTGGGCACTTCCCGCATGATCCCTCCCCAGCGTGTCTCGGGAGAACGCAGGCTGCCGTCGGGGTCGAGACCGGCAGAGAGAGGCGTGGGCGAGACATCATAGTTGTACAAGCCGCGTTCGTCGGGATAAAAAGCCAGGTTCAGCACAGGGATCGTCGTGGGTATGCCCGTGGGGCTCTCCCGCTCGGGGAAGAGCTCGTTCTCAAAGACCTCCCGCACATAATGACTCGACTGCAGGTCCGGATTCTGCCGTATGTAATCGGGCGTATTAACATTGTTGCGCAGGAAAAGGGGGTCAATGACATACCAGGCCAGCTTGGCCCTGTTCACCCCATAGAGACGGTTGTTGTTGAGCGCTGCCTCAGGGAAAAGATCGTTCTGGCCCTGTGGCGTGCTGGCCAGCACCCATGCATTGAA
>CAZYQV010000058.1:0-2915 GCA_964649775.1 uncultured Rikenellaceae bacterium | reverse complement strand
CCCTCGCTGGTCTTCCTGCTGGGGCTCTCACAACACGAGGCCCAGGGCACCAGCCTGGGCGTGCTGGTGCTGCCCGTGGTGGCGCTGGGTGCCTGGAACTATTATCGCAACGGCTACCTCAACGTGCGTTTTGCCATCGTTCTGATCCTCGCCTTCATCATTGGCGGGTTCATAGGATCGGAGGTGGCCATCGCCATCCCCGACCGTCTGCTGCGCAGGATTTTCGGCGGTGTGGTGCTGATCCTTTCCCTGAAAATGATCTTTGGAAAATAAGATAATGATGAGAACGCTCACGCCACAAGAGATAAAACAGCAGGCAGAGAAGGACTACCCTCTGCTCCGGACGATACGTCACCATCTGCACAGTCATCCCGAACTCTCTTTTCAGGAAAAAGAAACACAACGATACATCGCCGGCCGTTTGCAGGAGTCCGGCATAGAAGAGATCACCGAGGTGGCCGGCACCGGTCTGCTGGCCGTGGTGAAAGGGGCCGGTGAGGGGCCGGTGGTGGTGCTGCGTGCCGACACGGATGCACTGCCCATCACCGAGGAGAACGATGTGCCTTACCGTTCACAGAAAGAGGGAGTGATGCATGCCTGCGGCCATGATGTGCATACTACCTGCCTGCTGGGGAGTGGCCGTCTGCTCAACCTGTGGCGTGAGCACTGGCGGGGCACCGTGCTCCTGCTCTTCCAGCCGGCCGAGGAGCGGCTGCCCGGAGGAGCCAAAATGATCGTCGACAGCGGCATCCTCGACACCTACCATCCCTCCCTGGTGATCGGACAACATGTCGACCCCACCCTCACCGCCGGCACCGTAGGATACCGGCCGGGGAAATACATGGCTTCAACCGACGAGCTCTACCTTACGGTCCGCGGCAAAGGCGGTCACGCTGCCCTGCCGGCCCATGTCACCAACACTCCCTATGTCGCCGCCGGCATACTCACGGCCCTCGAAGACTATGTCGCAGAGAGTGCCCCCAAAGAGTTCCCGTCGGTACTGCGTTTTGGCAAGGTGACCGCCGCCGGATCCACCAATATCATCCCTCCCGAGGTATCCATGGAAGGTACTTTCCGTACTTTCGACGAAGCATGGCGCGAGAGGGCCCACAGACAGATCAGGGAAATAGCAGCTGCCATCGCAAGAGAAAATGATGCCCGCGAGGAGTTTGTCATAAAAAAGGGATATCCGGTATTGGTGAACGACGAGCAGGCCGTGGAGCAGGCCGTGGCTTTCTCCGGCGAGTTCCTCGGCAGGGAGAACGTCGTCTCCCTCGACCTGCGCATGACCGCCGAAGATTTTGCCTATTATTCACACCACTACCCCTCGCTTTTTTACCGTCTGGGCGTCACCCACCCCGGCACACAGGAGCCCTACCCCCTCCATTCTCCCCGTTTTGACATCCACGAACCGGTACTGAGCACGGGCACAGCCCACATGGTATGGCTGACACTCTCTTTCCTCAACACATTGTAGTCCGTTCATACAGCCCGCCGGCGGGCTGAACCTCTGCCAACGCATCCGTTCAGCTTTCCCGGGCTTCCTAATGCGAAATTTGGGATAAAAACATCTTCAGAGAGCACCTTTTTCATTTTCTTTTTTATTTTTGCGGTCAATTATTTTTAACCATTAAAAATGTAAAACTATGGCATACGTGATCAATGACGACTGCACAGCTTGCGGCACCTGTATCGATGAGTGTCCGGTGGAAGCCATCTCGGAAGGTGATATCTATAAGATCGACCCGGAGCTCTGCACCGATTGTGGTGCTTGCGCAGATGTGTGTCCTGTCGAAGCTATCCATCCTGAATAGTCCTTAACAACAGGATAAAAAAAAGATCCCGGCCCGTGCCGGGATTTTTTTATTGCGGATCGTATGCCGAGCCGTCCAGGATCTTCTGATAACGGGTGTCGTTCATCAGCCCGGACAGGGTCACATCCGGATGCCGCTCCATATATTTTTTCACGATCTGCCAGCCGATCCAGTTGGCCGCCTTTCCCGGCGACTCGTGCGGGAAATAACTGGTAAAGGGGGCATCCTTCGTCAGCTTGTTGATGGTCATATAATCGGTCTTGAACAACAGTTTGTGCTCAATGAGGTAGGACCACATGATCTTCTCGTTCTCACGGCACCACTTCAGCTGCTCAGGGGTAAAGCCGGTGATCAGTTCCGCCTTCTCTTTCGGCATCATCGCCTGCACAAAGTAGAGCAGTTTTCCTTCCCAGATCATTTTGTTGATCACATTCTCCGTGATGGCCGTATCATTCCCGGCAGGCAAGAAAGGAAACTCGGTCATGGCCAGGGCATACATGCAGTCGGTCGGGATCTTTTCCGGAGTCATCTTGCGCTGCATATATTTGGGGATACCGAGGCGGCCGTACCATACGACATTCTCCCCCAGATAGCGGTCGAGGCCGATGCCCAGGATGCCGTCGTCGATGAGAAGGGATGCATTGAAACCGGAGATATAAGTATAGACCTCCGGCACCTGTCGCTGCGGGAAATAGTATTTATAATGTTTGAATGCCCCCGTGAGTTTTTTCTCCAGGGGATGCAGGTCTGGGTAAACCTCCTGTACTTTGCGGTATACCTCCCGGTTCAGGTCGTCACTGAGAAAAAGCTTAAAATACTGACGGAAGACCATTGTGCCGGGATGGCCCACGTTGATCAGTTGCAGGAAGCGTTTGAAGAAAAGACCATACTCCCGCTGCAGCTCCGGCACCGCCGCCACCACACTGTCGGGGGGATGGCCGAACAGACGCTGTTCAAAACGGTCGATGCGGACGGTCACGTCGATGTGTGAGACATCCACCCTGAGCGGGTTGCGATGACACGACCCTAAAAACAATAAGAAGATAACGGGGAAAATTTTTTTCATAGATCAGGTATGGGTTGTCTTATGAACAAAAAGGT
>CAZYQV010000057.1:0-6568 GCA_964649775.1 uncultured Rikenellaceae bacterium | reverse complement strand
TGCCATACCACGGTGCTGTCCATGGCCCCGTGGATGATCAGCAGATGGCCGTCGAGGTTGTTCACATAGTTCTTGAGGTCGGCCTGCCGGTACCCGTCGGGGTTCTCTTCGGGGCGGTCCATGTAACGCTCACCATACATCACCTCGTAATATTTCCAGTCGGTGACAGGTCCGCCGGCCACGGCCGCCCGGAAGACGCCCGGATTTTTCAGCATCATGGAGATCGTCATAAAGCCGCCGTAGCTCCATCCGTGGACCCCCATGCGTGTGCTGTCCACCCAGGGGAGGGATTTCAGATATGCCACGCCCCGCATCTGGTCTTTCACCTCATAATCGCCCAGGTGACGGTGTATGCAGCTCTCAAAGCCGAACCCTCTCCCTCCGGTGCCGCGGTTGTCGAGGGTGAAGGAGACGTACCCTTTGCCGGCCATATAATGCTGCCACATACGCGATTGTGCCAGCCAGCTGTCGGTGACCAGCTGTGAGTGGGGACCGCCGTATACATAGATCACCACCGGGTATTTCTTTGACGGATCAAAATTCACCGGCTTGATGAGACGGTACCACAGGGCCGGCGAAGTGTCGGTGGCCGGCAGCATGCCCAGCTCGACACGCCCCAGGCGTTTGTCCTGCCACGGATCGGGCGCCCTCAGGAGTGTGGTTATCTTCTTCCCCGACACAGTCAGCACCTCGATAACGCGGGGCGTCTCAGTGTTGCTCCAGCGGTCCAGGAGATATTTCCCGTCGGGCGAGAGGCTCCCCTGATGGGTGCCGTGGACGGTGGTCAGACATACCTTTCTCTTGTTCTTCGTATCATACCTGTAGATATGGCGTTCCACCGGGCTCTTCTCGGTGGAGACATAATAAAAATACCTGTGCTGCGGATCAAAACCCGGCACATCCGTCACATCATAAGTGCCGGGGGTAAGATCGCCGTAACTCTTCCCCGTGAGGTCATACAGGTATACATGGTTGTATCCGTCGCGGCGGCTCTCCCACAGGAAAAGAGGAGTGTCCGTCCCGGCAAGAAAACGTGCCGGCTTCAACGGCTCCACATAGCGGTTGTTTTGCTCTTCAAAGAGCGTCAAGATCTTCTTTCCTGTCTCCGTAAAGTACATGTTCAGCCACAGGTGGTCCTGTTCCCTGTTGAGCACGGCCACCAGCAGGTAATGACCGTCGGGGGTCCAGGCCACATTGGTCAGGTACTGGTCATACGGCCCGGGGGTATCGATCTCTTTTGTTTTTCCCGTCTTCCGGTCATAGACGAAGAGATGGATCTCCTCGCTCTCCATCCCCGCCATGGGATATCTGATCTCCTTCAGTTGCGCCACCCGTGCCCGTATGTCTACCAAGGGATAAACGCTGACACGCGTCTCGTCCTTGCGGAACCAGGCAAGACGGCTTCCGCCGGGCGACCAGAAGGTCCCTTTCGTGATGCCGAACTCATTGCGTGAGACGCTCTGTCCGTTGACAAACCCCGGCAGGCTGTCGAAGGTGATCTGTGTGATCTTCCCCGCCGGCTCTGCGATGAAGAGGTTCTGCCCCTGCGTGAAAGCCACGGCAGGGACGCGGGCACAGAAATCGGTATTCGCAGCTCCCCCCGGCACTCTTACGACATGGATCACCTGCAACTTTCCCTCCGAGCGCTGCATCACCACCCAGGTCGTGTCCCTGCGGAACCAGAATGTCCCGTCATCGATCCACGTAACCTTGGGCAACTTACGCAAGGTATCTTTGAAGATTTTTGTCAGGGCAGCATTCAGACGGCTGCAAGTGAAGAGAAGAGAAGTCTTTCCGGTGACGGGATCCATTTTTTCCAACGAATCCCCCCGTGCCATCATCAGGTTGTGCCCCCCCGGCAGCCACTGCAACTGCGGGATGTCCTGAATGCGGTGCGTCAGGTAAGGCCCGGCGATCACATCTTCCATGGTCAGTAAAGTACGCTGGGAGAACAGCCCCGCCGGAAGAAGAGAAATAACCAACAGTGCAGATACAAAACGCAATGATCTCATGATCCACTCTTTTTGGAACAACAAATCAACTACCCTTTCAAAAAAGAAGCTTCAAAGTTGAGAAATATGCATAACAAGAACAAGCGGGAAGGAGAAAAAATCCCCAGACAGTCACCTACTCATCGTATTTGTTCTGACGGTGGAAGAGGGTGCCGTTGAAATAGTATTCGGAGTAATATTTCTGACCGTTTTCCACATGCACCTGATACTGGTAAGCCTCCTGTTCTCCGTTGGGATAGATCAGGATGAGCTGTCCCTGATCACGGTTACCGCTCACCCTCCAGCGTCCCCGGCTGTTCTGGGCACCTCCGGCGCCCCAGCTGCCCGTATTGCCTCCGCTGTTGCTGTAATTCCCCGAATAAGATGCCTCATAATGATCCGACCAGGTACCGTCGGGATAGAGATACACTTTCGTATAGGTATTGGTGCTGGAGGTGACCCATACGCCCGAGAAGAACTGCACCAGGTCGGAAGAGCCGCTGGTGGGCCGTACATAACGCATGGTGGTGGCGATCTGTTGTGCCGCGCCGGTGAGGGCATTGCTCATCTTGTCCGGCGTGCTCATGGCCAGGATAAAAGCCCCTCCGCCATAAGGCGAGAGCACCCCGTAACCTTTTGCCGTCACCTGCTGACCGTTCACCACCCCCGAATAATCTCCCACGAGGGTATTGTTGTTGAGGGCCCGCATGCCTCCCACAGGAGTCAGCGAAGACCCCTCCTCCTGGATGCCCTGCATCATCAGGCCCTGCATCTGCTGCATGCTGGTGGAGGTGTGCGGGAAAACGATGATCATCCCGGCAACCGTATTGTGTCCCAGGATGATGCCGGAAGCATTCTTCTGGCTCACCCATCCCTGCGGAGGGACGAACCTGAAGCCCCAGGCATCATCTCCCACCTCTCCGGTGCGGGCTCCCCCGCCGGCCATCTGCCCCATGCCGGCACCATACTGCTGCCGGGGATACTGTTGTTGCCGGGGATACTGTTGTTGCTGGGGATACTGTTGTTGTTGGGGGTACTGTTGCTGCTGGGGGTACTGTTGTTGTTGGGGGTACTGTTGCTGGGTTTGCGGCCTGGCCTGCTGCTGGTAAATGTTCACCGGCTGTGCATTGCCGGACGTTTGTCCTGCGGCATATCCCGGTGCGGCCTTCGCCGTGGTGGCCCCGGTCCTGTTAAAGACCAGATAACGTGCCTTGTCGTAATTGGGCTGACCGTCAGCGCCGGGCTCGATCAGGGAGAAGGTCATCTCGTTGCCTTCCAGATAGGCTTCAAAAAATACCCCTCCGCCCTGCGTCGTGCAGGTACCCGTGGCAACACCGTTGCCCTCGAAAGTGCCCTTGACCTGAAAGACCGACCCGTTGGAGCTGGTCAGTGTCCCTGTAACAGAATTGTCGGGGCCCTGCGTGAGATTGAGCGTCAGCACTACCTGTCCCGAATTCATCACAAAACGGCCCGAATAAGGTTGTTGCTGCCGGAGGATGTACTCCGTGGAGGATGACGAGAGGCATGACAGATCATGCCCGGGCAACAGACCGGCAATGAGAAGACCGGCCAGCAGAAAGGTTTTGTTGGATTTCATGATATAAAAGGATTAATAAAAGGATATGAAAAAGTCGGCCTTTGGTCAGGATTTTTCATAGTTTGTAATTTACGCACATCATGCAATATGACCAAATTTATTGTGACAATTTTTATTAATGTCCACAAATTATTGGTAAAATAACCTTTTATCTTGTCGTCACTCCTCTTATCTTTGTTTCGTCACATTTATCCACCGATCATGACCCCAAAAGAGAAACTGGAAAAGATACGCCGGGAGATGCAAAGGCTCCGGCTGGATGCCTGTATCATCCCTTCGGCCGATCCCCACAACAGCGAATACCTCCCCGGCCGGTGGCGCATCATGGCCTGGCTCACCGGTTTCACCGGCTCTGCCGGCACCGTGGTGATCACGCAGGATTTTGCCGGCGTATGGACCGACTCGCGGTATTTTCTGCAGGCTGCAGAGCAGCTTGCCGGCAGCGGCTTTGAGCTGGTCAGGCTGCACATCCCCCATACGCCCGAGTACATCGGCTGGCTGGCCACACACCTGCCCCCCGCCGGCCGTATCGGCTACGACGGCGAGCTGGTATCGCTGAGCCTCGCCAGACAGATAAAACAGGGACTACGGAGCATACAGGCTGTGATCATCGAAGATGCCGACCCCGTCACTCCCCTGTGGACGGACAGGCCTCCTTTCCCGGAAAGTCCTGTCTTCGAACACCCGCCCGAGTTTGCCGGGAGGAGCATCCGGGAAAAACTGTCGGCCCTGCGTGACAGCATGGTGGACGAGGACTGTGACGCGCTGTTGCTGACAGCCCTCGACGAGGTGGCCTGGACCTTTAACATCCGGGGCAACGACATCACCTACAACCCGGTGGCTATGGCCTGGGGTCTCATCGAAAAAGGAAACGCCCGTCTATACATACGGCCGGAGAAGGTGCCGGAAGAGCTGCGCACCCGTCTGGAGGCCCTGGAGGTACAGCTGCGCGACTACGAGGATATCACCGGCGATCTGGATCGTCTCCCGGCCGGAAGCCGTCTCTTCCTCTCCCCCTACTCCACCAATATGCGCCTCTACCATGCCATACCGCAGAGCGTGAGGATACACGAAGGCATCTCCCCGGCCGCCCGCCTGAAAGCGGTAAAGAACGGGGAAGAGATCGCCCACATCCGTGAGGCGATGATCAAAGACGGGGTGGCCCTGACAAAGTTCTTCCGCTGGCTGGAGATGACGCCGGGGCGGCAGCCCGTCACCGAGGTGTCGGCAGCAGCGCGTCTGGAAGCCTTCCGTGCCGAGGAAGCCTGGTTCCACGGCCCCAGCTTCGCCACCATCTCCTCGTGGGGACCCCACGGTGCGGTGGTGCATTATACCCCCGACGAGGAGAGCGACATCGAGCTGAAAGCCCCCGGCATCTACCTCGTCGACTCGGGGGGACAGTACCTCGCCGGCACCACCGACATCACACGCACCATCGCCCTGGGAGAGCCGACAACGCAACAGAAAAAGGACTTTACCCTCGTCCTGAAAGGGATGATCGACCTGGCCATGGCCCGTTTTCCCGAAGGCACCCTGGGCCACCAGCTCGACAGCCTGGCACGGATGCCCTTGTGGCAGGAAGGACTTAACTACGGCCACGGCACAGGCCACGGCGTGGGCTACTTCCTCAACGTGCACGAAGGACCCCAGTCGATCAACCCCGGCAAGGCAGGCATACGCCCCGCACCGCTGGAAGAGGGGATGGTGCTCTCCGACGAACCGGGACTCTACCGCGACGGAGAATACGGCATCCGCACGGAAAACCTGGTGGTGATAAGAAAAGAGAAAGAGACAGACTTCGGCACCTTCCTGGGTTTCGAGACCCTTACCCTCTGTTATATAGACACCTCACTCATCGACACATCCCTTCTCACCCCGGAAGAAAAAGCATGGCTCAACGATTATCACGAAAAGGTGTACCAGCAACTGGCTCCCCGCCTGGATGAGGAACACAGGGAGTGGCTGAGGAAGAAGACGGAAGAGATATAAGTTGCGAGTTGCGGGTTGCGGGGTCATCGTTCATCCTTCAAAAACGCTTCCACCTTACTGCGGTCAAGGCGGTCGTAGCGGCTGAGAAAAGCATTGAGCTTTTCGATCATGGTATGCACGCCGCCGGGGCTGTTGCTCTCGGCATTGAGGGGCAGTACGGGATCGTGGAGCGAGAGACGCAACAGGAACCAGCCGTCGCCGTGTGCAGCATCGCAACTGACACGCACCCCCTCGTAGTTGGGTTCCACCAGCGACCAGCCTTCCGCTTTCCGGACATAATCACGCAGATCGTCGAGCACCTGCTGCCCGTAAGCAGCAAAGTCACCTGTGAGGATCCTGATGCGCAGCTCCTGCTCCTCCAGAGGGTGCTGCAGGGTGGCCACCAGCGCCTCGAGGGGCTGACCTTCGCGGCGCATGCGGGCCATCCTGGTCAGCAGGAAAGAGACCAGGAAGGCCCCGTCGTCGAGCCAGTGGTTCTCTTTCATGGCCGCATGGCCTGAGGTCTCGATGGCCAGGTGGCACTCCCTGCCCTCCTCATTCAGCCTTATCGCCTCGTTGATAACATTGCGGTATCCCCTTTTGAAACGGTGGTGATGACCTCCCAGCTGTTGTTCGATGAAACGGGTCAGTCCCTCGGAGGTGATCGAGTCGGTGACGATCCATGTGCCGGGGTACTGTTCCAGCACCACGGCAGAGACAAGGGCAATAAGGGTATTGCGGTTGATGGAGGAGCCATCGCGGCCGATGAGGGCGGCCCTGTCGACATCGGTGTCGAAGATAATACCCAGGTCGGCTCCCTGCACCCTCACTGCTGCCGAGAGAGCCTCCAGGGCCTGCGCATCCTCGGGGTTGGGAGCATGGTTGGGGAAACGTCCGTCAGGCTCGAGAAAGAGACTGCCCGACGTATCGGCCCCCAGCGCCTCCAGGACGCCGGCAAAGAAACCGCCCGACCCGTTGCCGGCATCCACCAGGATGCGGGTGCCCCGCAGGG
>CAZYQV010000056.1:0-8184 GCA_964649775.1 uncultured Rikenellaceae bacterium | reverse complement strand
GTCTGGATAAGGTTCCTTATCCGCATGCCTGGGTATCGCTGGACAAGACCGACAATGATCTGCGGAATTTCCTGAGTTATTTTGTGATGGCTGTTCACCGGGAGCTGCCTTTTTTCGGTGAGAAGTCTCTCTCCGTCCTCTCCTCGTCCCAGCTGCCTCCGCCGGGAGAGATCGTACGGAGCCTGATCAATGATCTGGACGCGTTGGAGGCCCATATGCTCCTGGTGGTGGATGACCTGCATCTGATCAGTAATCCGGAGGTCTATTCCGTACTCTCGTCCATGCTGGAGTTCCCTCCCCCTCTTTTTCATCTTGTCCTGATCTCCCGCACCGATCCTCCGCTGCCTCTTGAAAGGTTGCGGGCCAAGAACAAGCTGACCTACATAGGAGTGGACCATCTGAGGCTCTCCTATGATGAGATCAAACTGTTTGTGGAAAAGAACCTGCGTATTACCGCTCACGATCCGCTGGTCAGGATGCTGGAACAGAAAACAGAAGGATGGGCTACCGGTTTGCGCCTGGCCATGTTGCACCTTTCGCTGCAGAAGGAGGATCCCGAGAGCAGCGTCAGGCTCCTCAATGAGATCAACTTCTCGGGGAACTACTTTATGGAGGAGGTATTGAAGAACCTGGATCCTGTGGTGAAAGAGTTCCTGCTGAAGACCTCTGTTGTGGAAAGGTTCACTCCTTCGCTGACGGACTACCTGCTGGGCTGGCACAAGGAACAGGCGAGGAGCCACGAGTTATTGCGCCAGATCCTGCAGATGAACCTTTTTGTCGTTAATCTGGACAATACGGACAAGTGGTTCAGGTACCATCATCTTTTTCTGGATTTTTTACGCAGGGAGCTGGAAAAAGGATATCCGGAAGAAGAGATCACGCTGCTCCATGAGAGGGCAACGGACTGGTATGAGGCCAACGGCCTGATCGAGGATGCTTTTTATCATGCGATCAGGAACAGGGCATATGAAAGGGTGGCGGATATGATCGAGGAGCACATGGATAAACCCCTGAACGAAGACAAATGGTATATCCTGGATGACTGGCTTTCAAGGCTTCCGGAGGAATACCTGCATGAACGGCCCAGCCTGCTGGTGGCATCCATGTGGGTGATGCATAACAAGGCGACATGGGTGATCCCCGACCTGTTGAAAGAGATCAGCCGGTTGGGGGAGAACACAGAGCTGGACAACCAGATAAAGGTACAGGTACGTTTCTTCCGGGGGGTTGTTCAGTACTGGGCTGTTCATCTGACAGAGAGCCTGAAAAGTTTCGAATATGTGCGGAAGAACCTGTCGAAGGAAAAGATCGGGGCCATCAGTGTGAACAACTATTATTATCTGACTGCCTCACACTACAACGGGGTGGGAGAGAAGGCCGTAAAAGAGATTGAAAAACAGTTGCTGAATGAGTCGCTCGATCCTTTTTACCGGTCGATGCTGATCGGGGGGATCGCTTATGTGAGGATGCTGGAAGGCAACCTTGATGAGGTGGATGAGCTCAGCAAAAAGATCGGGAAGATCGGACGGGAGATACGGAACAACTTCCTGCTGGTGTGGGCAGCTTATCTGAGAGGGATGTGCTATTTCTACCAGAACAGGCTGGAGGAGGCAGAAAAACAGTTTGGTGACACGCTGGATAACATTTATATGCTCAACCTGCTGGGGCCGCTCGACAGCTTTGCCGGTCATGTACTTACTTTGCAGACCCTGGGCAAGAAGAAAAAGCTGGAAGGCATACTTGAGAAAATGGTTGATTTTGTACGGCGCAGGAACAACCCCGCTTTCGACACGTTCATGAACTCTTTTCGGTCGAGGCTGGCGTTGCTCGGTGGCGATATGGAGGCTGCCGGGAAGTATATGAACAATGTGAACATGTATTTCGAGTCGGGAAATCTTTTTTTCTGGATAGAGACGCCGAGGATCACCCATTGCAAATATCTCCTGGCGATGAACGACCCGGAGCATACCGGAAAAGCAGGTCGTCTGACGCGGGAGATCGAAGAGCTGGCCCGCCGCACCCACAATGTGCCCCAGCTGGTACAGGTGCTGGTGCTGAGGGCTGTCGTGGAAAGGCGGAAAGGATCCCTTTCTGCTGCCCGGGCCATTCTTGCCGAGGCCCTGGAGAGGGGGATGCAGGGAAGCTGGATAAGACCTTTTTTCGAGAGTGCGCCTGAGATACGGGACCTGCTGGAAGAAATGGAGCCGGAGCCGTTGCCGGCGAAGTTCAGGGATAAGATCATCGTGAGCCTTCAGAAATATGTTTTCCCCGCAGAGAGGGATGCTGCCGCTGCCGCAGGAATAGGGACGGGTGAAGAGGGTGATCCGGCTACCATACTGACCAACCGCGAGCTGGATGTGTTGTTCCTCCTGGCCGGAAGGCTTTCCAATAAAGAGATAGCGAACAGCCTCTTCATCTCGGTGGCCACGGTGAAAAGACATGCCATCACCATCTACCGGAAACTGGGTGTCAACAAAAGAAGAGAGGCTGTATCCAAAGCCGAAAAGCTTGGTATTTTGCGGCCGCACGACTGAGAGCTGCCGGGGTCTTATCGTGGGACGGACTGCCTGATGTGGTTATCTCCCTCCTGTATGATCAGGTACCGGTCGACGGGGGGATCATACCACGTACCGCTCGTACCGTCCGACCATTTTACCACAATGCTGTCGACGGCCATGTGTCTGCCGAGGCCTATATGCATCCGCTGATCGTGGTTGGTCAGGTAGCTGGTGCTCCACTGGTTGATATGTACCTGCTTTTTCCCTGCATACCATACCGTGACCCTGGCGGCGATGGCTGAAGCCACACCGTCTCTGCCCGTCAGGGTCAGACCGAGCCAGTGGTTGCCGTTGTGGCTGTCGTTGCGCAGCAGGGCGGGAGTGGCCTGCAGGTCGATGTGGGAAACGATGATGTCCAGGTCGCCGTCGTTGTCATAGTCCCACACCGCGGCTGTCCTGCCCGATCGTTTGGTGCTGAAATAATCACACCGTTGCGCTCCCACATTGGAAAAATGCCCCTTGCCGTCATTTTCCAGCAGGAGGGGATGTTGCAGGATCAGCTCTTCGGCAGTGCCGTTGGCGATGAAGATGTCCAGGTCCTCGTCGTTGTCATAATCGAAAAGTGCAGCGGCCCATCCTCCTTTTCCCGTAAGGGCCCCTGCCACACCGCTCTCTTCGGTGATGTCCTCATAGATGCCGTGGCCTATGTTCCGGTAAAGAGCACCGTAGCGCAGATCGCTCACGAGGATATCGATGAGGCCGTCGCCGTCGATATCTCCGATGGTGGCGTGCATCGAGCCGGTGGGTACGCCGTGACTGTTGGCGGCCACACCACTGGCCACGGCCACATCCGTGAAGGAGAGGTTGTCGTTCCTGAACAGGAAGTTCAGCTGATGGTCGTTGCTCTGGAAGATGTCCAGGTCGCCGTCGTTGTCATAATCGTAGATGGTCAGGCCCATACATTTAGAGTCGGGATAATAAAGACCGTACTGCCGCGTCACCTCCCGGAAGGAGCCGTCGGGCTGTTGTGCATACAGGAGGGTTGCCTGTCCTTTGTACTCCGAGGGATGCGGCATCATCCCCGGCGTGATGGGCGAGACATAGTCGGGATCGAAGGCCAGGAAATTGCCCACCAGGGCATCCAGACGGCCGTCGCGGTTGAAATCCCAGAAAGCCACGCCTATGCTCCACTTTGTGAAGCCGTTGAGCTTGTCCGGCCCGGCCAGGCCCAGCTGGCCGGTGATGTCGGTGAAGGTGCCGTCGCCGTTGTTCCGGAAAAAGACATTCGGACCGTAGTTCAGTACATAGAGATCCTTGTCGCCGTCGTTGTCATAATCTATGGCTCCTGCCGCCATCCCCCAGGCGGGGTCGTCCACACCGGCCTGTGCCGATACATCCGTGAAGGTGCCGTCACCGTTGTTCCTGTACAACTTGTTGCGGGTGTTGCGGAAGATCCTGCCGCCGGGGTCGGAGATGCCCTCCAGGTAGGTGCCGTTGAGCATATAGAGGTCGGGATAACCGTCGTTGTCATAATCGAAAATGGTGATGCCGGAGCCGCTGCTCTCCAGGATGTTGCCATAGATCGTATCCCCGAAAGTGTACCGGAAACCGATCCCCGCCTGACGGGAGACCTCCGTGAAACGTACAGCAGGTTTTTGAGCTGCCAGGTTAAAAAGTACTGTTGTTGCGAAAAAAATCAGCAACAGAAAGAACAGGGGTCTCGTTTTCATGTTTTCGATATCGTGCGTTTAAAAACAGGGATGATGTTTAGAGGGACTGATGCAACTTCTTTTATGGGGATTTTCAGACAAGTTCCTCGTCGTCCAGGATGATGTTCGCTGCCATCTTGACGGCATCCTGGACGACCAGACTGCATTTGTCGGTGGCCCCCTCGGCCTGGAAAGCCTTGAGATCGGAGGAGCGGGTCAGCCGGAAGCACCGTCCGAATCGTTTTTCCTGGATCTTACAACACATGGTACTGCCGTATTTTTTTTCAAATTGTTCGCAGAATTTACCCGCAGGCACCAGGGAGGCACGGTACGATTCCCAGTCGCTGAGCCTGCTCTTCCCCCGTCCGTACAGAAGGCCGATAACCATCAGGGAGCCAGTCACCGCCCCGCAGGTCTCCCCCCTTTCGGCGATGCCCGTCAGCGGGGTGAGAGCTTTCAGGATCTCATCCCCCGGTAGCCCGAACTGTTCCTGCAGGGCAAGAAAACTGCTCTGGGCACAGTTGAAAGAGATATGCATGTACTGACCGGCCTTCTGATCCAGGAGTTTCATGACCAGATCGCGGGGCATCTTGCGGTTCTCGGCCAGTTTGTTGCGGGATTGTGAGTGGTCCTGATGATCGTGAGTATGTGTGTGCTCTTCCCCCGCAGAATGACCGGTACAGGATACCAGTACACTGCCTCCCAGCACGGCTGTGGTCACCCGTCCGAGGAAATTCCTGCGTCCCAGTTTTTTTCTTCCCATCTTGCCTGTAATTGCATTGTTTTTGTATGCTGCAGATCACCTGCGCGAGACAAAGTTATAAAATTATCGCCACAGTGTAATTTATGATCTAAATCGTTTTTGGAAAAGAAAATGGGCCCAAAATTTGGTATATCTTAACAAATGTTTATTAAATTTTGATTTTGGTCTGCAGCAGTTCCGATTTTGTTCAATTTTTAATATTTTCAACCAAAGAAAAGTTTTAACATTTTTTAACAATACATAAATAACCCGAATCTTTAATAACCTAAACCCAAAAATCATGCAAAAATCTTTGTTTTTAAAGAGAAGCAGTGTTCTTCTGCTTTTCTTGATGGCCATTGCCCTGAGTTTTGTTTCCGCTCAGGAAAGAACGGTGACAGGGAAGGTGACTGCGGAGGATGACGGTCCGCTTCCCGGTGTAAATATACTGATCAAAGGGACAATGAAGGGTGCGGTAACGGATCCCGACGGGAATTACACGTTGGTGGTTCCCGGGCCGGATGCAGAGCTGGTGTTTTCATCCGTGGGATATGTGACGCAGACAATACGTGTGGGTGATCAGACGACCCTGGATGTTGTCCTGGTTCCCGAACTGAGGTCTTTGGATGAGATTGTGGTGATAGGATACGGTACGCAGAAAAAGAAGGAGGTGACGAGTGCGGTGGCGACCGTAAAATCCGACGAGTTCAATCAGGGGAATGTGAACAGTCCTGCACAGCTGGTTCAGGGGAAGGTGTCCGGTCTGTCCATCGTCAAGCCGGGAGGCAACCCCAACCAGGGGTATGACATCCGGTTGCGTGGGATGAGCACCATCGGAGCCAACACGCAGCCCCTGGTCGTTGTCGACGGCGTGGTGGGTGCCTCGCTGTCCAACATTGACCCGAACGACATTGCCTCCATCGACGTGCTGAAAGATGGTTCGGCCGCTGCTATTTACGGTACCAGGGGATCCAGCGGGGTGATCCTGGTAACGACAAAAAAAGGAAGGAAAGGCATGGTCAGGGTCGAGTACAACGGTTATGTTGCTGTTGAATCGGTAGCCAAATATCCCAATGTGCTGGATGCCGACGAGTGGAGGGCCCTCTCCCAGGAGACGGGTCTGGGAACGGATTTTGGCAATAACACAGACTGGTTCAAGGAGACGACACGCGCAGCCTATTCACAGGTGCACAATATCTCCCTGTCGGGGGGTACCGACAAGACAACCTACCGGGCTTCTTTCAACTACCGCGACGGCATGGGGGTCGCCCTGAATACCGGCTTCAACCAGCTGAACGGTCGGCTGAACATTACCCAGAAAGCGCTGAAGGACAAGCTGACGCTGAACCTGATCCTGGGAGCAACGCAGCGCAAGTCGCGCTATGGTTTTGATCAGGCGTTCCGTTATGCTTCGATCTACAATCCTACCGCTCCGGTGAAAAGTGATGATCCCATGTATGAGATCTACGACGGATATTTCCAGCAGATCCTGTTCGATTACTACAACCCCGTTCAGATCCTGGAAGAGGATATCAACAACGGCATTGACAAACGGTTGAATGTAGCCATGAAAGCAGGCTATGAGATCACAAGCGGTCTGATCGTGGATGCCTTTTATTCTTATCAGTCAGGGAGCAATTTCCGCGGGCAGTATTATGACAAGAACAGTTACTGGGTAGGCATGAACCGGAACGGTCTGGCCATGCGCCGTACGGATGATTCCTCCAATGAACTGTTCGAGACCACCGCCCACTGGGACGGTGACCTCGGCGACAACATGAAGATGACGGTCCTGGGAGGTTACAGTTACCAGGAGTTCATGAACGAAGGTTTTTATGCCGAGGGAGGGGATTTCATCACGGATGCTTTTACTTATAATAATCTAAGTGCTTCTCTTGACTTCAAAAACGGGATCGGCACCGTGGACAGCTACAAAAGCTCTTCCAAGCTGATCGCTTTCTTCGGCCGTGTCAACTTCAACCTGAATGACACATGGTTCCTGATGGCCAGTTTACGGTACGAAGGATCCTCCCGTTTCGGTGCCGACAACAAGTGGGGTTTCTTCCCTGCTGTCGGCGGTGGTGTTGACATCTCCGATTTCATGTCTTCCGGCACGTTCGACAACCTCAAGCTTCGTCTCAGTTACGGGGTTACGGGGAACCAGCCGGCACAGAGCTATCTCTCGCTCATGCGGCTCGGCCCGGGAGGTAACTTCTACTATAACGGTGATTTTGTGCCGGGTTACCAGCCCGTCAGCAATGCCAATCCCGACCTGCGGTGGGAGAAAAAAGCGGAATTTGATGTGGGTGTCGACTTCTCTCTCTGGAAATCCAAACTGTACGGATCGTTGGATTTCTACACCCGTACCACTTCCGACCTGCTCTTCCAGTATGAGGTGCCGGTGCCGCCGAACCTCTACTCCCGCTCCTGGGTCAATATCGGAGAGATCAAGAACAGCGGAGTCGAGCTGGCGATTACATGGAACGCTGTGAATACAGGCAACTTCAAGTACAGCATCTCTTTGACACCTACCTATTATATCAAGAATGAGCTGGTCTCCCTCTCCGGCACCTTCAACGGTTCGGAACTGGAGTACGGTGTCCGTTACCTGGGGGCGATGGGTGCTCCCGGACAGAGCGGCGTGCCGCTGGTCAGGGCTGCCGAAGGAGAGCCTATCGGTCAGCTCTGGGCATTGGTGTTCAAGGAGATCGACCCGGATGGTAACCTGATCTTCGAGGATGTCAACGGCGACGGCACCATCGACCCGAACGACAGACAGGTCGTGGGAAACGGTCTTCCCGATGCCGAGTTCGGATGGAACAACACCTTTAACTGGGGAAGCTGGGATCTCAATATCTTTTTCAGAAGTGTCCTCGGTCATGATCTGAACAATACCTACCGTGCTTTCTACGAGGTGCCCAACATGATCGGTTCGTACAACCTGCCGAAAACGGCTGCCGATATGAGGAATCCCACCACCGGAACGCTGCTGAACAACTCTTCGGGAGTGCTCTCCAGCTATCACATCGAAAACGCTTCTTTCTTCGCTCTGGATAATATCTCCCTGGGGTATTCCTTCAAGCTGAAAGAAGATGCTGCCTTCCGCAAGATCAGGGTTTATCTTGCCGGCAACAACCTGTTCTATATCACAGGATACAAAGGCGTCGATCCGAACCCGCGGTATGCCGATCATGGCAACCCGCTTATCCCGGGCATTGACAGGAGAAACACCTGG
>CAZYQV010000055.1:0-4711 GCA_964649775.1 uncultured Rikenellaceae bacterium | reverse complement strand
CAACAAAAGAGTTCTTGTTGATGTATGCATCCCTGAAAGTCCCGCCGTACTGAAAATCCCGGGAATAATCCCTGGCCTTTTCTATTTTCCCGTCCGTCAACAGGTCGATATAGACCCCTTGAAGGACGGGGTTCTCCAATTCCCGGTTCACCAGCTTGATGGTTTTCTCCCAACTGGTATAGGAAAATTCCCCAATGCTCCATGAAGAATAGTTGTCCCGCACAAGTTGCCACGTCGTATTAAATACCGTTTCGCCCGGCTCACCCAGTTCTGCCGTAATATGATGGATACCATAAGTGACCTGATCCATGACCATACTCTTAAGAAATTCTTTCAGCACATATATCAGCATGTCTTTCAGCATCGGCTGCACATCTTCGGTGAAGATGGCTTCAACAACATTTAAAGCCCATTTCCACATGGCCACACTCCATGAGTCGGCATAGTACACAACGTTGATCAATTCCCCGATCCCATTGAAAAACTCATTGCCCAGCGAGTATCCTCCTGAGAACATATCCTCCACCATTGTCTCAGCCAGGATCAGGCGGCTCAGGGCCTCCTCCGTTTCCGGAGGCAGTTCTTCGCCCCACAATTGCAGGAGGGAAAGCACATCCTCTTCCGAAGGATAATGGAAAGTATATTCAAAAATCCCTTCACCTCTCCGGATGTGGGTCAGGTCGTAGATATCCTGGTACTTCTCCGTGATCAACGAGTCGGGGAACAGGTAAACGGCGGTATTGGTCCCCGGACCGGTCCGGATCGCCACGGAGATCCTGGCACTGTCTGTGATCACTGTCCCCGGCGGATCAGCGGGTATCTCCACCGCACTGACCATCCGCAGTTCATAACTGCCTGTATCCACATCCCGGAAAGTGACCATGCCCTCCGCATCGCTCACCAGCGGGCCATACACCTTCAGGGAATCCCGGTATAAGCCTATCGCCACACCCTGCAGGGGGAGATCATGTCTGAGGATCTGATATTCATGACTGATATAGACATCCTTTACCACAACCTTTAGATCGCCCGTTGACCCGCTGCTGACCCCTTCCCCTGACAAGGCCACCCGCACCGTGGCAGCAGAAGAATCGTTGGTGGACAGGTACAAGGTATCCAGGCAGGATATCTCTGAAGCAGGTGTAAAACGCAGGGTCAGCAGGTCCTCCTCTCCGGGCAGGAGGATAAGGGGAAAAGGATTGCCGACCACTGAGAAATACCGGCTGTACCAGGGAGAATAATAGTCGTGATCCTCCACGATCAGCGGGGCATCTCCCGTATTCTCCATCCTGTAGTCCCAGTCGGCATAACTCTCTGTCCACACTTTCCCGTAGTCATGCTTCTCCTCCTGAACGTTTATGCGGGCACTGCCCGGCCAGAACCGGTAAAATAACACCCCGGTACGATTGTTCAGTGTCCCGTTAATGGCAATACGCGGATGATCATCACTGTCGAAAGCCAGAGACACATACCATCGGGGGTTTGAGTGTTTCTTGTAATTGTTAGCTATCTGATAGCTCCATTGCCCGTCTTTGCGGGTATAATAACGAAGCTCTTCACTGTAATAAAAATCCACGACTGCCGGTTCCCCCGCATGATCTGTCTTCATTGTTAACCCGGGAGCAGAGTAAGGACCGGCATCACCCGTCACCGTCTCCAGCTCCCAGGTATTCCCGTCATATACAGCCAGACGCAAGGTATCATTGCTGTAATGGCCCTTCAGATAAGCAAAATAGGCTGTATTGTGGCTGTCAAGATCAAACCCCACCAGATAATTACTTGTGACAACCGCCTCGGGCACCTCGGCAAACGACCAACTCCCGTCGCCGGCATTGAACCGGGCCATTGCGAATTTATGCTGATAGGCCGTGTCTGCATTATCCAGAAAAGTATATGCGACCACCGGGTTCCCCGAAGGATCCATTACCAGTTTTGTATATCCCATGGCATAAACATCCGCCACTTTGGAGACATGCCACCCGTCCCCGTCCCGGCGGGCTATCATTATCTCATTCGGAGATAACCTAACAAAGGAAATAGCAGGATATCCCGCCCCGTCAATGGCAATGCTGCTGTAATATCCGGAGGCAAAATAGGCCGAATCGACCGGCGTATCCACATAAACCTTTACCCAACCACTGTCTGTTTTTGTCGCATACTTCAGCTTCCAGTAATATCCATAATACTGCTGCCGGTAACTGATATGCGGCCGGCCCTGAGCATCGAGTACCAGACTGCAGTCCAGTCCCGCTGTCCCGATACTGTCTACGATCTCTGTCGTCCATTTCCCATCCGAAAAATATGCATAGCAGAGATCGGAAAAGTCGCTGGAATAATATGCGATGTGCGGATTATCATGACTGTCCATCGCAAGGGAAACATATTCCCCCGTATAATGACCGGTCGTATCGGGCGCCTCCCGTTGCCAAACCTGTGAATATAATGTCTGCGACAAAAGGAATACCCCTGAAAAGAAAAATAAATACAGGATCTTTTTCATGACTGAAATTTTAAGAGATGACAGAAAAGAATACCCGGCTTCACCACACTGCCCGGAAAAATATCGGGATCACAACCGCTGTAAGAATATGTCTGATGTCAGGAAAGGCTCAGTGAAACAGGGTAACAGGCATGTTCTTACAGTTTTACAAGATACTGCCTAAGTCCACGGGAAAGAATCCCATGAAAATGGGATATTTGAGTTGCGGGTTCTGAGTTACAAGTTGCGGTTTTTTTGAGACTGGTATATTTCACAGGAGCTGATGACGCTCGCACAGGGGACTCATGGTATACGCATACACACTGTTCGTCCGCAACCGAACCGTCTCATTCCCGGCCATTCACCAGCTCACAGAGCGCCTCTGCCGCTTTCCGGGCCCCATCCACGGGGATAGGCGGGTATGTCACCTCTTTCCCGAGGTTTTCCATGATCTTCTCTGCCAGCAATGCCGGCGAGGTGCGGGAGAGGTCCATCTGCACGCCGGCACCGCGCCGCGAGAGGATCCTGGCAATGTTGGCCTGTTCACAATGTCCTTTTAGCGGGAAATAAAGGAAAGGCCTGCGGAGGGCCGTCAGCTCGAAGACGGTCGTGCCGCCGCCCTGTACGATGGCCAGGTCACAGACGGCAAAATGCTCATACAGCCGGGGGACAAACCCTCTCACCTCCACCCCTTCCGGGAGATGCACCGCATCCCTGGGGAGACGCGGGCCCGTCACCACGAGGAAATGCAGATCCGGCACTTTTTCCTTCACGATCTCATACGCCTCTCCGCACAGCTCGAGCATATCCCTGCCGATGGCGGTGCCCCCGATCGAGCAGATCACCAGCGGGCCGGCACCGTACCCCAGTTTTTCCCGTACCTGCTCCCTGTCGGCATACTCCGCCGGATCAAAAGGGAAGATATAGCCGATGAAGGTATAGATCTCCCGCGCATAATCACGACGCCGCGGCAGACCGGGGCCGAAACGGGTATCCGGGACATCTTCAGGCTCCCCCACAAAAAAGGCCAGATCATACACCGGCTTTTGTTTCATACGGTAGCTCTTGGTCCAGATACGGTTCCAGTAATAGACACCCAGACGCTCGAGCGGGTTCAGCGTCATGGCCTCCAGGCCTACGAAGTCATAGATCACGGCATACGGGAAGGTCTTGACCTCCGGATGCTCCCGCATGGCAATATTGATCTCGTAGGTCTCGTCGCCGACGACCAGATCGTACTTTTTCCTGCCGACCACTTTCATGAAGACCTCTACGTTCTTTTTCCACTCATCTTTGGCTTTCAGCAGATATTTCATCAGGTTCAGGCTCGTCCCCCTGGCGGCCTCCTCGGCGGAGACACTGTCGTTGCCCAACGCCTCCGCTTCGGCGATCACCCTCTCCCCCGCCTCCTTCAGGAATGTGCGGGCCGGCTCGGCAGCCAGCCACTCAATATCCGCGCCGGGGATCCGTTTACGCAACTCCCCGGCCACAGCAAGATCACGGGTCACATGTCCCAGACCCAGCGAACCGCTGACATATAAAACAGAAAGATTTTCCATAACTTTTTAATATATGTTGAAAAAAATTGCGGCAGAATTACACCAATACGCTGTCCCATAGCATATTACCTCGTAATTTTATAAAAATATCCGGATATCTATCAATCCCATGTTCATGGGATTTTTCGGCAGCATGCCCGGGATCCCGACAAACCCGGCCTGCATCATAAATCCAGATCAGGCATGGCGAAATTTAACAGAGCTGAACGGATGCGCTGGCCGGGCCTGATCCTTCGCTCCGCCGGAGCTGCTCCGCCATCCTGTGAAGATATCGCGTGCCCCTCTGCTGAGAGGAGGAGTTTCCTCCGGCAGGTTGTGTGAGTTGTGAGTTATGAGTTGTGAGTTACGAGTTTTCGGTCAACCTATATCAGGGAAGGACAGCCTGAACCTTGAGCTATTCATCCTCTTCAACTCTTCAACTCTTCAACCCTCATTTCCCCACCTCACCTCCGTCTTCTCCCGCCGGATGGCCCGTTTGTATTTGTATTTCGGATAACCGAGCATCAGGGAGATGACCACCTCATCGCCGGGGAGAATGGAGAAGAGCTCTTTCAGCTGCGGCACCCTGTTGACGGCTGCCGGCACCAGTTCGTTCATCGTGGCCCCCAGCCCCAGGGCATGAACGGCCAGCATGGCATAGGTAGCATTGATCAGGGCATTGTTGGTATGCTCT
>CAZYQV010000054.1:0-9080 GCA_964649775.1 uncultured Rikenellaceae bacterium | reverse complement strand
GGTGCGGTCGTAGCCGGCCACCTCATAGCCCGCCGCCAGGAAATAGCGGGCCAGGGCGCTCATGCCTATCCCGCCGATGCCCACAAAAAAGATCCTGTTGTATGAAGTTATCTCTGTCATCCTTTTTTCTCCGCAGCTTTGATGATCTCCCTGACAATATCTTTCGTTGCCTCCGGCCGTGCCAGCTTACGCAGGTTGGCCGAGAGACGTTCTCTTTTCTCTTCATCCCCGAGCAGCTCCAGTGCCAGGGCCGGCAGCTTCCGGGAAGCCTCGGCATCCCGCACCATCAGGGCCGCATCTTTTTCCGTGAGCGCCAGGGCGTTCTTCGTCTGATGATCCTCCGCCACATTGGGCGAGGGCACCAGAATGACGCTCTTGCCCACCACCGCCAGCTCGGAGATGGTGCCGGCACCTGCCCGCGAGATAATGACCGTGGCGGCAGCATACGCCATCTCCATCCGCTCGATGAAGGGCATCACCCGTATGTTGCCGGTCTTCTTTTTCTCCATCTCCCCTGCGATACGTTCATAGTCGCTACGGCCCGTCTGCCACAGGAGGGTGATCTCCTGTCCCTGCATCATGCCGGCGTTCTCCAGCAGCGCCTTGTTCACCGACCCTGCTCCCAGGCTCCCTCCCAGGGCCAGGATCACCTGATGGCCGGACGGGATGCCGAAAAAAGAGAGTGCCTCCTCCCGCGTAACACGACTGTTCAGTATCTCCTCCCGCACAGGATTGCCGGTATGCACGATCTTCTCCGCCGGGAAATAGCGCTCCATCCCCTCGTAAGCCACACAGACAACGGCAGCATGTTTTGCCAGGAGGCGGTTGGTGACCCCGGCGTACGAGTTCTGCTCCTGAAGGACCACGGGTATCCCGGCTTTCCCTGCCGCCCTGCCCACAGGCCCGCTGGCATAGCCCCCCACACCCACCACCACATCCGGGGCAACCCTCCGGATGATGGCCCGGGCTTTCTTCATGCTTTTCATCAGGTCCGCCACCACGGAGACATTCTTCAGCAGGTTCTTTCTGTTGAACCCCCGCACCGGCAGTCCTTCGATGGCAAAGCCGGCCTCCGGCACCCGGGTCATCTCCAGCCGGCCCTCGGCACCCACGAAGAGGATCTCCGCCGCCGGAAGCTCTTTTTTCAGCTGCCGTGCGATGGCGATGGCAGGGAAGACATGCCCTCCCGTGCCTCCTCCGCTAATGATCACTTTCATCTTCTCCTTCATAATCCTCTTCATTCATTTCCTGTTGCTCCAGTGTCCTGCTCACGTTCAGGATGATCCCCAGCTCAAAGGCCGTGAACAACATCGACGACCCGCCCATGCTCACAAGAGGGAGGGTCTGTCCGGTCACAGGGAAAAGGGTGACCGACACCCCCATGTTCACAAAGGCCTGTGTCACGATCAGCAGGGTCATGCCCACCGTCAGGAAAGCAGGGAAAGTGCGTTTGCTGCGCTTCACTATGACCCCTGCCCGGTAGAGCAGGATGAGATAAGCCAGCATGATGGGTATGGCCCCGAACAGAAGACCGTACTCCTCGATGATGATGGCATAAATAAAATCGGAATAGGGATGGGGCAGGAAGTTGCGCTGGGTGCTCTTGCCCGGTTTCTTGCCGAAAAGTCCGCCGGTGGCCACGGCGATACGTGCCTGCTCCACCTGGTAGTTGTCCTCGTCGTTCTCATCCCCGCTGATATAATTTTCGATCCTGTTCTGCCAGGTGAGGATACGTCCTTTCTGTCCCGTCGCCAGCGCCACCAGGAGGATCAGGGCTCCTCCGGCGATGCCCAGCCCCACAAGGCTCAGCAACACTTTCATCTTAATACGTGCGACGAACATCAACACCAGGCTCACCACAAAAAGGATCAGGGCTGTCGAGAGGTTGGCCGGCGCGATAAGCATCACCACCAGGTAGAGAGGGATGCCCATCGAGAGCAGGATATCCTTGACGTTGCCCGTCTCATTCTGTTTCAGCGAAAGCATGCGCGAGAGGTACATGACCAGCGACATCTTCGCCAGATCGGAGGTCTGTATCGTGAAGCCCAGCCCCGGCAGGGTCAGCCACCGTGAGGCCTCATTCATCCGCACGCCGGAGATAAGCGTGAATACCAGCAGGACAACCGAGATCCCCAGGAAAAGGCGGGACAACTGAAAATAGTAACGGTAGGGAATGAGATGCACAAGATAGATGATGAAGATGGCAGCCCCCAGGATCACACCATGACGCACCAGGTAGTAGGTCGTATTGCCGCCCATCTTCTTGTATGCCAGCGTCCCCGTAGAGCTGTAGACCGCCAGGATAGAAAAGAAAGAGAGCAGGACGATCACTCCCCAGATCGCCCGGTCACCCTGCAGATATTTTTTCAATGTTTCTCCCATACCCCTATACAAATGTTAAAGATTCCTCACTGCCAGCTTGAACTGACGTCCACGGTCCTCATAGTTGTCAAACAGGTCGAAACTGGCACAGGCCGGTGACAAAAGGACCGTATCGCCATCCGACGCCAGGAAGTAAGCGTTGCGGACCGCCTCCTCCATAGAGCCCGTCTCGACAATGGTGGGCACCACCTCGCCGAAAGCCTCCAGCAGCTTGCTGTTGTCTTTCCCCAGACACACCAGGGCCTTCACCTTCTCTTTCACCAGATCGGTGAGAATGGAGTAGTCGTTGCCTTTGTCGATACCGCCGGCGATCCATACCACCCTGGTGGTCATGCTCTCCAGAGCATACCATACCGAGTTGACATTGGTGGCCTTGGAGTCGTTGACAAAATGTATACCGTGCACCTTCAGCACATGCTCCAGACGGTGCTCCACCCCCTGAAAGTCCATGAGGCTTTCGCGGATGATATCCTTGCGGATACGCAGCACCTGTCCCGAGATAGCCGCAGCCATCGAATTGTACACATTGTGTTTCCCCTGTAAAGAAAGATCCATGATCGTCATGATTAGTTTTTCGTTTTTATAGTTGATAATAATCTGATCGTTTTCCAGCCAGGCTGTCTGTCCTTCCCGCTCCTGCAGCGAGAAAGAGAGCTTCTCTGCTGCCGTTTCGTACGCGGGCATACGCTCCTGCAGCACCGGATCATCATAACACCAGATGCAGTGATCCCCCTCCCCCATGTTTTGGAAGATGCGGAACTTCGAACGTATATAGTTCTCCATATCGTAACCGTACCGGTCAAGATGATCGGGGGTAATATTGAGGAGCACGGCAATATCCGCCTTGAAATCCACCATCCCGTCCAGCTGGAAGCTGCTCAGCTCGATGACATAATAATCGGCCGGCTCTTCAATGATCTGCATCGCCAGGCTTTTCCCCACATTGCCGGCCATGGCCACACGCATACCTGCTTTTTTCATGATGTGATAGATGAGGCTGGTGGTGGTGGTCTTGCCGTTGCTGCCCGTGACACATATCTTCACGGCCCGGGTGTAACGCCCCGCAAACTCTATCTCGGAGATCACGGGAACACCTTTTTTCTTCAGCTCCTGCACAATCGCAGCATCCTCCGGTATCCCGGGGCTCTTGATCACCTCATCAGCCTCCAGGATCTTCGCGGCGGTATGTCGCCCTTCCTCCAGCGGGATATCATACATACGGAGGCGCTGGCGAAAACGCTCCTGCACCGTCCCGGCATCCGAGACGAAGACCTCAAAGCCCTGCTCCCGGGCCAGCACTGCTGCTCCCGTACCGCTCTCCCCGGCTCCCAGTATGACGATCTTCTTCTTCATAGACATTATCTGATCTTCAGTGTTACGACCGTGATCACCGCCAGCATGATGGCCACGATCCAGAAACGGGTAACGATCTTGGGCTCGGTAAACCCTTTCATCTGAAAATGATGATGCAGCGGAGACATCAGGAAGATCCGCCTGCCCTTACCGAATTTCTTTCTCGTATACTTGAAATAACTCACCTGCATGATCACGCTCAGGTTCTCCACCAGGAAGATCCCGCACAGCACGGGGATGAGCAGCTCTTTGCGGATGATGATGGAGAAGACGGCGATGATGCCTCCGAGGGCCAGGCTGCCCGTATCGCCCATGAACACCTGGGCCGGATAGGCATTGTACCAGAGGAAACCTACGGTGGCGCCGATGAAAGCACTGGCAAAGATCACCAGCTCTCCCGAATTGGGGATGAACATGATATTCAGATAGTCGGCAAAGAGCATGTTACCCGACACATAAGCAAAGATCCCCAGGGTGGTCCCGATGATCGCCGACACCCCTGTGGCCAGGCCGTCCAGACCGTCCGTAAGATTGGCCCCGTTGGATACGGCGGTGATGATGAAGATGGTGATCAGCACAAAGACAAGCCAGCCCCATATTTTCTGGTTCTTTTTGACAAATCCAACCAGATAGTTGTAATTGAACTCGTGGTTTTTGACAAAAGGGATGGTGGTCACCGGTGCTTTGATGTTTTTGTAGACAAAAGCTTTCTGCTCCGCCGGTTTCTCTCCGGGGCGGGCGGTGGTCCTCGCCGCCTGCTGCTCCACAGGCACCTTCTTCCTCACATACACCTGGTCACTGCTGTAGAGGACAGCCCCCACCACGATCCCCAGCAACACCTGGCCGACGATCTTGAACCTGCCGGCCAGCCCCTCCTTGTTCTTGCGGATCACCTTGATATAGTCATCCAGCAAGCCTATCAGCCCCAGCCACACCGTGGTGATCAGCATGAGGATCACGTAGATGTTCCTGAGATCGGCAAAAAGCAGTACAGGGATCAGAATGGAAGAGAGGATGATGATGCCCCCCATGGTGGGTGTGCCCACCTTCTTGTATTGTCCTTCCAGCCCCAGGTCGCGGACCACTTCGCCCAGCTGCATGCGCTGCAGCCAGCGTATCACCGACTTGCCGATGACCATCGAGATGATCAGAGAGGTGATCACCGCACTGGCCGAACGGAAGGAGATATACCCGAACAGTCCCGCACCGGGGATATTAAGCTTCTCAAGATATTGAAACAAGTAGTACAACATGCTCTCTCTATTCAATCAAAAATCATCATTCAACATTCATCATTTTCTTCAGTTCTTCCCTGTCATCAAAATGATGTTTCACCCCTTTGATCTCCTGGTAGGTCTCATGACCTTTCCCGGCGACGAGGATCACATCTCCCGGCTTTGCCATACGTACGGCCGTCCTGATGGCCTGTCGTCTGTCGGGGTTGCTGATCACCTCTTTTTGTTCTTTTTCCGTCAGTCCTTCGAGCATCTCTGCAATAATGGCTTCCGGCTCCTCATCGCGGGGGTTGTCGGAGGTGAGGATGAGGATGTCACTGAGCTCGTATGCCAGACGGGCCATCCGCGGTCGTTTGCTGCGGTCGCGGTTACCGCCGGCGCCCAGCACCGTCAGCACCTTCTCCCCATCCCGGCAGAGCCGCCGGATGGCTTTCAGCACCTTACCCACCGCGTCGGGCGTATGGGCATAGTCGACGATGCCGCGCACCCCTTCGGGGGAGGTGATCACCTCAAAACGGCCGGGCACCTGCGGCAGGGCACTCATCTTCTCCAGCACCTCCTCTCCGGAGATACCCAGCAGACGGGAGACGGCATATACGGCCGTCATATTGGAGGCGGAGAAATCCCCCACGAAGGGGATCCACACCTCACGGCCGTCGAGCAGCAGGAGGGTGCCGTCAAAGTGCATCTCCAGCACTTTCCCCTGATAATCGGCGGGTGTCCTGGTGCCGTACGTAACTTTTCCCGCTTTCGTATTTTGCAACATCACCCCGCTGTTACGGTCGTCGGCATTGACCAGGGCAAACGCTTCCTGCGGCAGGCGGTCGAAAAACTTTTTCTTGGCGTAGAGATAGGACCGGAAATCCCTGTGGTAGTCGAGATGGTCCTGGGAGAGGTTGGTGAACACCCCCCCGGCAAAATGAAGGCCTGCGATGCGCTCCTGGTCGGCAGCATGCGAGCTCACCTCCATGAACACATACTCCACACCCCTGTCCGCCATCTGCGCCATCTGTTCGTTGAGGAGCAAAGGGTCCGGAGTGGTATGGGTCGTCGTATGCTCTTCTCCGTCGATGAGGATGCCCGTGGTGGCAAAGAGACCCGTTCTGTAGCCCAGGGCACGGAACAGGTGGTACAACGAGGTGGCGATAGAGGTCTTGCCGTTGGTGCCGGTGATGCCCGTCAGCCGGAAACGTGCGGAGGGCTCTCCGTAATACAGGGAAGCCAGCTCCCCCAGGGCGCGGGCACTGTTCTCCGTCACGATCCAGGTGACCTGTGGCGCAGGCTCCGGCGGCAGCTCCTCGCAGCAAACCGCCGCTACGCCTCTCTCCACCGCCCCGGCGATAAAACGGTGACCGTCGGTGCGTGTGCCGCGCACCGCCACAAAGAGATCTCCCTCACCCGCCTGCCGCGAGTCGAACACCACCCGGCGGAAAGCATCCTCCCGCCCGGGAAGCACCTGCTGCACACCGCTCAACCTGTTTGTTATGTCATTTAACCCGATCATCATCTCTTCAGACTCATTTCCAGATAAACACGCATCGCCGGCGTCGCCCGGCTGCCGGGAGGTACCGACTGTTTTTTTACCGTCCCCCAGCCGTCGGCAAAGACCTGTATCCCCTCTTTCTCCAGCAGATACAACGCATCTTTCAGTCCCATTCCTTTTACATTGGGCACCAGCCCGGGGATCGTTCTCAGCGGCTTCATCACCACCACACTGTCGTGACTGCTGACACGCACCCACCGGCTTTTTCCTCCGGGGGGCTCATAAGGGATGCCCAGGCGGCCAAAGACACGCTCCGTCTCTTCCAGATCACCGTTCTTGCTGTAGGGAGCGCTGTTGGCGGTGGCGGAATACGCCAGGTAGTCACGCTGCAGGTCGAGGCTCGTGGCATATACCTTGTCGGCCACCTCCCGGAATACAGGCCCTGCCACGAGGTTGCCGTAATAAACCGAGTTGGAAGGGGCCGACACCACGACGATACAGGAGTAACACGGCTCGTCGGCAGGAAAATAGCCGACAAACGATGCCAGGTACTTCCTTTGCTTATAACCTTTTCTCTCATCCGCTATCTGGGCCGTTCCTGTCTTGCCGGCGATCTTATAGACACTGTTGCGCAGGTTCTTTGCCGTACCGTCCTCGACCACCCCCTCCAGCATCAGCCGCGCTTTGGCCAGCGTCTCCTTCTAGCAGACGGACGGGTTGATCACCTCCGGCGCGAATTTTTTGACCGTACGGCCGTGGTAGCGCAGCTCTTGCACAAAACGGGGCTTCACCTCCACGCCGTCGTTGGCGATGGCATTGTAAAAGGTGAGTATCTGCAGAGGGGTCATCTTCACCTCATAACCGTGGGAGATCATCGCCAGCGAGATGCCCGACCAGTACTTGTCCCCCGGGTAATGGATCATAGGCGTCCCCTCGCCCTTGATCTCCAGACCCAGTTTATTGTTCAGCCCCATGCTGTAGAGGCGGTCGATCAGGTCGCGGGGACGGTCGCCGTAATGTTCCATCACCAGCTTCGACATCCCCACATTGGAGGAGACCTCCAGCACACGCTTCACGGTGATCTTGCCGTAGCCTCCATCGTGAGAGTCCCTGATCACCTTGTCGTAGAAACGTACCTTGCCATGATCGGTATCCACCGTGTCTTCCAGCGACCAGGCGCCGTCCTCCAGACCGGCGATGAGCACCGGCAGCTTGAAGGTGGAGCCGGGCTCCACACTCTCGCCGATGGCAAAGTTGTAGGTCTCCCGGTATTCTCCGTCGCCTGTCTTCTCCAGGTTGGCGATCGCCTTGACATCGCCGGTCTTCACCTCCATCAGCACCACACATCCGTGATCCGCATTGTTTTTGATCAACTGTCTCTTCAGGGAGTTCTCAGCCACATCCTGTATGTCTATATCGATGGTGGTGACCACATCCTCGCCGTCCTGCGGATCAACCGTATTGGCATCGCGCAGGGGCATCCACACGTTGCCCGAAAGACGCTGCATGAGCCTGACGCCGGCCTTGCCCCGCAGGGCCTGGTCGTAAGCCCCCTCAATGCCCACATCAGTTCCCTTCTCTCCCTGCGAGAGATAACCGATGGTGCGGGCCGCCAGCTCACGCTGCGGACGGATGCGTTTGTTGGTCTGCACAATGATCAGCCCCGCCTTGTATCTTCCTCTCCGGAAAAAAGGCAGCTGTTTCAAAGCCTTCATCTGACGGTAGGTAACATTCCTTTTCAGCAGGTAATAACGGCTGCCCCGGGCATAAGCACGCAGCAGCTCGCTCCTGTAGGCCGAGGCCGTTTTGTCCCCAAATAAACGGGAGAGGCCCCTGGCCAGCGGGGTGAGCTCCTTCCGGAAAGCCTCCCGGTCAAAAGCATTGCTTTTCATGTCCAGCCGTATCTCGTAATAGGGCACCGAGCTGCTGAGCAGACGACCGTCGGCAGCCAGGATATCTCCCCTGTTGGGGTAGATCGTGAAATTCTTTATGGTCTGTTTCTGTGACAAACTCTTGTATTTATCTTTTTCGATGATCGCCAGGTCCACTACTTTGGCCAGGATCAACATCCCCACGACGATCATGGTGATATAGACCAGTGCCACCCGCCAGATAATATCCTTCCTGATCGACATCCTACCGCTCTTTTTTCCCTATCACAATTTTTCCCGGAGGGACCCTCGACTCTTCTAGGCCCAGGTTCTTCTCCCGCACGGCTTTCAGCACCTGCGTCTTGGTACTTTTGTACATCAGCTCTGCCGAGGTGGAGATCGCCTCGGCCCTGAGCTCCTTGAGCTCCCGCTTCAGCCTGTTGGTCTCCCGCACGATCTTCTCGGCATGGTAGCGGTTGCCGATGTACACCAGCGCCAGGAAAGTAAGGAAAAGAATGAAGGGCAGCTGCTCCAGCACCACCCTGTTGGCCAGGAACGTCCCGTCGATAAAACTACGAAAAGCTCCTTTCCCGCGCTTTCTCCGGCTTCTCTTCTTTCCGGCCCTTGCTTTCTGCTTCTTTTCTTCCATCATCCGGCTCCTATATTTTTTCTGCTATCCTCAGTTTTGCGCTGCGGGCCCGCGGGTTTTTGCCGGTCTCCTCCGGCGCCGGCGTGATCACCTTTCTGTTCACCGCC